>NZ_CP155559.1:4917500-5202706 GCF_022095615.2 Bacillus thuringiensis | reverse complement strand
AAACCTAAAAACGTCGTTTGTATATGAGATAGGGTTTTCGACAAAAAAAGCAAATGTGGATAATCATTTACCCACATGTGATTAAAACTGTCCACATGTTATACACAAATTGTGGATAAGATAAAGATGTGGAAAACTTATTCAAAGTGAAAACACAACTATAATATCAAAAAAAAGTAGCTATAGCAATGAATTTAAGAAAGTTATCCACAAAATCAATACCTTGTGGAATAAACTTGTCCACAACACGATATACTGTGTAAAAGTACGAAAAGAGTTTGTGGATATAAAAAAAAAGAAAAAACATTTATCCACAAGGAAATATAGGGTCTGTGAAAAAGTATGTGAATAGGTTCAAAATGAATATTTGATGAAAATTTCGAGAACCATTGACATTTTCCTAGTTGATTAACTATAATTTATAGGACTGTCTTTAACAGATATTCCTCAGGGAGGTGTCATATAATGAAAAGAACTTACCAACCAAATAAACGTAAGCGCAGCAAAGTACATGGTTTCCGCAGCCGTATGAGCACAGCGAACGGACGTAAAGTGCTAGCAGCTCGTCGTCGTAAAGGAAGAAAAGTATTATCTGCGTAGACCACTGATCGTTCAGTGGTCTTTTTTTCTAATAATAGTGAATTTCCACTGATGAACTACAGGAGTGTCAATTGATATGAAGAAAACACATCGTATAAAAAAGAATGATGAATTCCAGACGGTTTTTCAAAAAGGAAAATCAAATGCGAATCGTCAGCTTGTTGTCTATCAACTAGATAAGGCAGAGCAGCCAAACTTTCGTATTGGTCTTTCTGTCAGCAAGAAAATAGGAAATGCAGTAGTGCGTAACCGAATTAAACGTATGATTCGCCAGTCGATCACAGAATTAAAAGATGAGATAGATTCTGGAAAAGATTTTGTTATAATAGCAAGGAAGCCTTGTGCAGAGATGACATATGAAGAATTAAAGAAAAGCTTAATTCATGTCTTTAAACGCTCTGGTATGAAAAGAATAAAAAAGTAGCGTAAGGAAATGAATTACACTATATACATACCGATACAAGGAGGAGCAGGCTTTGAAAAAGAAAATAGGTTTACTAGCCATGGTTATTGCATTAATGGCAATTGCTACTGGCTGTAGTGAAGTGAATCAGCCGATTACACCGAAAAGTACTGGAATTTGGAATGAATATTTCGTATATCCGCTTTCTCAGTTAATTACGTATTTTGCCAACTTATTTGGTAGTAATTACGGTTTAGCAATCGTTGTTACAACTCTTATCATTCGTTTTGCATTATTACCATTAATGATTAAACAAACGAAGAGTACGAAAGCAATGCAGGCGTTACAACCAGAAATGGTGAAGTTAAAAGAGAAATATAGTTCTAAAGATCAAGCAACACAGCAAAAACTACAACAAGAAATGATGCAGTTATATCAAAAAAATGGTGTAAACCCATTAGCAGGATGTTTACCGATATTTGTTCAGATGCCTATTTTATTCGCGTTTTACCATGCGATTATGAGAACAGCAGAAATTAGTAAGCATACATTTTTATGGTTCGACTTAGGGCAGGCAGATCCGTACTATATCTTACCGGTTGTCGCGGCAATTACGACATTTATTCAGCAAAAGCTTGCAATGGCAGGAACAGCTGGTCAAAACCCGCAAATGGCAATGATGATTTGGCTTATGCCAATTATGATTTTAGTCTTTGCAATTAACTTCCCAGCTGCATTATCACTTTACTGGGTTGTTGGTAATATCTTTGGTATCGCTCAAATGTACTTGATCAAGGGGCCAGAAATTAAGGCTAGTAAGGCAGGAGGATCAAGCAAGTGAGTGTAATTACTGCTAAAGGACAAACAGTCGATCTGGCAGTACAAGATGCTTTAAGGCAACTAAATGTTCCGAAAGACCGAGTAGATATAAATATTATCGATGAGGGTAAAAGAGGGTTCCTAGGTTTATTTGGGAATCGACCTGCAGTAGTAGAAGTTGTATTGAAGAAAGATCCGATTCAAGAATGTGAAGAATATTTAAAAAATGTTATTCACGATATGGGTGTGGAAGCTGAGATTAGTAAAATTGTAAAAGGACGCGAAGTTGAATTTACAATTTCTGGCGAAAACATAGGTGTTTTGATTGGGAAAAGAGGGAACACCTTGAATTCTTTACAGTATTTAACAAAACTTGTGGCAAATCGTAATACGAAGCAGTATATTGGTATCACACTAGATGCTGAAAATTATCGTAGTAAAAGAAAAGGTACATTAGAAGCACTTTCTTATCGATTAGCAAAACAAGTGGTAAGTACGAAAAAAAGAGTTGTGTTAGAGCCTATGCCATCTTTTGAACGAAAGATTATCCACCAAGCATTATCTAATCATCAAAATATCATTACAACTTCTGAAGGAAAAGAACCACATCGACATGTTGTAATATCTTCCAAGTGACCGGTTACTCAATTGAGTGCCGGTTTTTTTGAGGGGAAAACAGGTGTGGATAACTGAAAAACACTAAACTTATCCACTGTGAATAAGTTTAGTGTTTTTTACATGAGGACATAATAAAATGAGTTATTCTTCTTTTGTAGATAGGTTCGTTATGGTATTCTAATAATTTAGTGAAGAAAATAATCATGTTGAAATAGAGATAAATAAGCAAGTGAGGTGAAAGGACATGGAATTTGATACAATTGCCGCGATTTCCACAGCACTTGGAGAAGGTGCAATTGCCATTGTTCGAGTAAGTGGGGATGATGCGGTTGAAAAAGTTAATCGTATTTTTAAAGGGAAGGATTTAACAGAGGTTCCTTCTCACACAATTCATTATGGTCATATTGTCGATTTAGATACAAATCAAGTTATTGAAGAAGTGATGGTATCTATTCTGCGTGCACCAAGGACTTTTACACGTGAAAATATAGTGGAAATTAACTGCCACGGTGGACTTGTTTCGGTAAATAAAGTGTTGCAGCTTATTTTAGCGCAAGGAGTACGATTAGCGGAGCCTGGTGAATTTACAAAACGTGCTTTTTTAAATGGCCGTATTGATTTATCACAAGCAGAAGCTGTTATGGACCTAATCCGTGCAAAAACAGATCGTGCAATGAACGTAGCAATTAACCAAATGGAAGGACGATTATCTAAATTAATCGGCCGTCTGCGTCAGGAGATATTAGAAACGTTGGCTCATGTTGAGGTAAACATAGATTACCCGGAATATGATGATGTGGAAGAAATGACACATAATATCTTAATTGAGAAAGCGACACATGTTCGTGCGGAAATTGCAAAAATATTAGAAACATCGAAGCAAGGAAAGATTTTACGTGAAGGTATTGCTACTGCAATTATCGGTAGACCTAACGTTGGGAAATCATCGCTATTAAATAGTCTCGTTCAGGAGAAAAAGGCAATTGTAACTGATATTGCAGGAACAACTCGTGATGTTATTGAAGAGTACGTTAATGTGCGTGGTGTACCACTTAAGCTTATAGATACAGCCGGTATTCGTGAAACAGAAGATGTTGTTGAACGAATTGGTGTAGAGCGTTCAAAAGAAATGATGAGCCAAGCTGATTTAGTGTTAGTTGTCGTTAATTATAGCGAGGCTTTAACGCATGAGGATGAAGATCTATTCCGTGCGGTACAAGGAAAAGATTTCATTGTTATTGTAAATAAGACAGATTTATCGCAAACAATCGATATGGAACGTGTTATAGAATTGGCAGCGGGAAATCGTGTTATTACAACGTCGTTAATTGAGGAACAAGGAATAGATGAGCTTGAAAAGGCAATAGCTGATTTATTCTTTGAAGGAACGATTGATTCTGCAGATGTGACATATGTTTCTAACGCGAGACATATTGGATTATTAACACAAGCAGGAAAAACAATTGGAGATGCAATCGAGGCGATAGAAAGTGGTGTTCCAATTGATATGGTGCAAATTGATTTAACAAGAACGTGGGAAATACTTGGTGAAATTACTGGTGATACTGTCCATGAAAGCCTAATTGACCAGTTGTTCTCTCAATTTTGTTTAGGAAAATAATATAGTGATGTTTTAGAAAGATAGAGATTATTAGGAGGAATAAACAATGGGATACAATGCCGGTTCATACGATGTCATAGTGATCGGTGCAGGTCATGCAGGATGTGAAGCTGGTCTTGCGGCAGCACGAATGGGCTCCAACACATTAATGTTAACAATTAATTTAGATATGGTAGCGTTTATGCCATGTAACCCTTCTGTTGGTGGACCAGCAAAAGGGATTGTTGTTCGTGAAATTGATGCATTAGGCGGAGAAATGGGACGCAACATTGATAAAACGTATATTCAAATGCGTATGTTAAATACAGGTAAAGGACCAGCTGTACGCGCACTTCGAGCACAAGCAGATAAGTTCTCTTACCAGCATGAATTAAAAAAAACAATTGAAGAAACACCAAACTTAACGTTATTCCAAGGAATGGTTGAGCGTCTAATCGTTGAAGATGGCGAATGTAAAGGGGTAATTACGCAAGCTGGTGCTGAATATACAGCAAAAACAGTTGTAATTACGACTGGAACATTTTTACGCGGTGAGATTATTATGGGAGATTTAAAATATTCGAGCGGTCCGAATAATCAACAACCATCTATTACTTTATCCGAACATTTAGAGGAGCTTGGATTTGATCTTGTTAGATTTAAAACAGGTACACCTCCGCGTGTAAATAGTAATACGATTGATTACAGTAAAACAGAAATTCAACCAGGTGATGACAAACCACGAGCTTTCTCTTTTGAAACGACAAAATTTATTATGGATCAAATTCCATGTTGGTTGACATATACAAGTACGGAAACACATCGTTTAATAGATGAAAACCTACATCGCTCAGCTATGTATTCTGGTATGATTAAGGGAACAGGACCTAGATATTGTCCTTCAATTGAAGACAAGGTAGTAAGGTTTAATGATAAACCACGTCATCAAATTTTCTTAGAGCCAGAAGGACGTAATACACAAGAAGTGTATGTGCAAGGCTTATCCACAAGCTTACCAGAAGATGTGCAACGTGATATGCTTAGAACAATACCTGGCTTAGAAAATGTTGAAATGATGCGTACAGGTTATGCAATTGAATATGATGCAATTGTGCCAACACAACTATGGCCAACACTTGAAACGAAAAAAATTAAAAATTTATATACAGCAGGACAAATTAACGGAACTTCTGGTTACGAAGAGGCGGCAGGACAAGGGCTTATGGCTGGGATTAATGCGGCATGTCGTTCTTTAGGTAAAAAAGAAGTTATTTTAGGTCGCGCGGATGCTTATATTGGTGTCTTAATTGATGATCTTGTAACGAAAGGTACAAATGAACCATATCGTTTATTAACGTCTCGTGCAGAATATCGCCTATTATTACGCCATGATAATGCTGATCTTCGTTTAACTGAGGTTGGTCGTGAAATTGGATTAATTAAAGAAGAGCGCTATGAGCGATTTACAAATAAAAAATTAAAAATTGAACAGGAAAAGGAACGTTTAGGTAGCATTATTATTAAACCACGTCCTGAAGTTCAAGAATTAATTCGTAGTATTGGTGGAAGTGAATTGAAAGATGGAATACGTGCAAGTGACTTATTACGCCGTCCAGAGATGACGTATGAGCATATTCATCTTTTAGTACCAAGTGAAGTAGAATTAAGTGATGAAATTACAGAACAAGTTGAAATTCAGATTAAGTACGAAGGATATATCGAAAAATCTTTACAGCAAGTAGAGCGTATGAAGAAAATGGAAAATAAAAAAATCCCTGTGGATATTGATTATGATGCGATTTCTAGTCTTGCCTCAGAAGCGAGACAGAAATTGAAAGATGTTCGTCCACTTTCAATGGGGCAGGCTTCACGTATTTCTGGCGTAAATCCAGCTGATGTTTCCATTTTGCTTGTGTATATTGAACAAGGAAAAATTGCACGAGTATCGAACCAATAAATAGTAAGGAGATATTGCTAGATGAACATAGAACAATTTCAATCTATGCTAGAAGAGAAGGGTATCACCCTCTCTTCTAGACAATTAGAGCAGTTCAAAATCTACTTTGAAACGTTAGTAGAGTGGAATGAAAAAATGAATTTAACAGCTATTACGGAGAAGGAAGAAGTATATTTAAAACACTTTTTTGATTCTATTACAGCTGCTTTTTATTATGATTTTTCGAAACCATTCTCTATTTGTGATGTTGGCGCAGGAGCTGGATTCCCAAGTATTCCGCTGAAAATCTGTTTCCCACATTTAAAAGTAACAATTGTAGATTCATTACAAAAACGTATTAATTTCTTAAATCACTTAGCGCAAAAATTAGAGTTAAGTGATGTTGCCTTTTGTCATGATCGTGCTGAAACATTTGGGAAAAAAGAAGGTGTACGTGAATCATACGATATTGTAATGGCACGTGCAGTTGCCCGTCTTTCGGTATTGAGTGAGCTATGTTTACCACTTGTAAAAGTTGGGGGAACATTCATTGCAATGAAAGGTGCCGCAGCAAATGAAGAAATTGAAAATGGCAAGTATGCTTTAGAGGTGCTAGGCGGGAATTTAAAAGAAATGTCTACGTTCCAATTACCGTTTGAAGAAAGCGAACGTAATATTTTATTAATCGAGAAAAAGCGCAAGACACCAAAGAAATATCCACGCAAACCGGGAACACCCAATAAATTACCTATTGAAAAATAAATCTTATTAGACGTAAGATTAAATTATATAAATGAAAACGTAAATGTTTCATAGGAAACATTTTATGGAGAATAGTCAATAGGCCTAAAAGGTGGTGGAATATGTATGAAAAATACGTTTTCTCGTTTATTTGGCTTTGGAGATAAAGAGAGCGAATTCGAATTACAAGACGAAAGCCATGAAGAAATAGATAAAAAGGTATATGAAGAAATACAAGAAATTCCGATAGTAAATATTACCCCTAACCGTTATCAACCACGAACAGTTTTTGATGATGCGCGTATTGAAGAGCTAGCATTAACGATTCGTACACACGGACTGATTCAGCCAATTGTTGTGAGGCAATATGAGGATGATAAGTACGAGATTATCGCTGGAGAAAGGCGCTTCCGTGCGGCGACAAAGTTAGGGTGGGAAAAGGTTCCTGCAATTATAAAGAACTTAAATGATACAGAGACAGCTTCTGTAGCTTTAATTGAAAACTTGCAACGTGAGGAACTAACAGCAATCGAGGAAGCTGTGGCATATCAAAAGCTAATTGAGTTACATAATTTAACACAAGAAGCATTGGCACAACGACTTGGAAAAGGACAATCTACAATCGCAAATAAGTTGCGATTGTTAAAGTTGCCTGAAGAAATAAAACGTGCATTATTAGAAAAAAGTATTACAGAACGGCATGCTCGTGCCCTTATTCCTTTGAAAAATGAGGAATTACAACTGAAGGTTTTACAAGAGATTGTGGAGAAGCAACTGAATGTAAAGCAAACAGAGGAACGAATTGCGAAATTACTAGAGGAAGCAAAACCGAAGCGTAAGGCAAAGCAAAAAGCAGTAAGTAGAGATACGAGAATTGCCATGAATACAATTAGGCAGTCCTTACAAATGGTTGCTGATAGTGGTTTAAATGTTAACTCTGAGGAAGAAGAATTTGATGAGTACTATCAAATTACGATAAAAATTCCGAAGAAAAAATAATAATGGCGTGTTAGAGACCTTATCCTATTTGGATAGGTCTCTTTTACTATATTTTCTTGTTAGATGAAGAAGGAGTTTAGAAATAAATTTTGAAGTTTAATAAGGACGTAAAAGAAAAACTTTTATTTCATGTTACAATAAACGTAATTGTTACTAGAATAAGATAGAAAGGTTGAAAGTAGGTGACATCATGGGAAAAATCATTGCTATTGCCAATCAAAAAGGTGGCGTTGGAAAAACAACAACATCTGTTAATTTAGGGGCTGGATTGGCACAAGTAGGTAAAAAGGTCCTTCTTGTAGATATTGATGCTCAAGGAAATGCAACGACTGGTGTGGGAATTGAAAAATCCGAATTAGATCAATGTATTTACAACGTTCTTGTGGAAGATGCAGATGTTCAAGGGGTTATACGGAAAACCGCAACTGAAAACTTAGATGTTCTACCCGCTACAATTCAATTGGCAGGTGCTGAAATTGAATTGGTACCGACTATTTCCCGGGAAGTACGTTTGCAAAGGGCATTACAGCCAGTTCGTGATGAATATGACTATATTATTATCGACTGTCCCCCGTCCTTAGGGTTATTAACGATTAATGCATTAACCGCAGCAGATTCTGTTATTATTCCTGTTCAATGCGAATATTACGCACTAGAAGGATTAAGTCAGCTATTAAATACAGTTCGACTTGTGCAAAAGCACTTAAATAAAAATCTAGCAATTCAAGGTGTATTGCTAACGATGTTGGATGCCCGTACAAATTTAGGGATTCAGGTTATAGATGAAGTGAAAAAATACTTTAGGGATAAAGTATACCGTTCGATTATTCCTCGTAATGTTCGTTTAAGTGAAGCGCCAAGTCATGGGAAACCAATTATGCAGTATGACGCTAAATCAAGAGGGGCAGAAGTATATATAGATTTAGCAGAGGAAGTGATTGCAGGTGGCTAAAGGATTAGGAAGAGGAATTAATGTGTTTTTTCCTGATTTAGATGTGAAAGAAGAAGAGGCAATTCAGGAGATTATGATAACTGAATTAAGACCGAATCCATATCAACCACGTAAACACTTTAATAAAGAGGCAATTCAAGAATTATCGGCTTCTATTAAAGAGCATGGCATATTGCAACCGTTAATTGCTAGGAAGAGTATTAAAGGATATGAAATTGTTGCAGGTGAAAGAAGATATCGTGCTGCCAAAGAGGCGGGGCTCGAGAAGGTACCTGCCGTTGTAAGACAATTAAATGAGCAGCAAATGATGGAGTTTGCATTGCTTGAAAACTTACAACGAGAAGATTTAAACCCAATGGAAGAAGCAATGGCATATCAAATGTTAATGAATGAGCTAAATGTAACGCAAGAACAATTAGCAAAACGTCTTGGTAAGAGCAGACCTTACATTGCAAATTATACGCGTTTATTAAGCCTCCCTCCATTTGTGCAAGATATGATTGCAAATGGGCAACTTTCAATGGCTCATGGGAGAACTTTGCTTACGATAAAAGATGAAGAACAATTGAAATCTTTATTGAAACGAATCGAAAAAGAAGGATTAAATGTTCGTCAATTAGAGAAAATTGTTCAGGAGATTAATCAACGCGTTTCACGTGAAACAAAACAAGTGAAAAAAGAGAGAAACATATTTTTTGTAGAACGCGAAACGTTCTTAAGAGAAAAGTTTGGCACAGATGTGAAAATTAAAGAAACAAAAAGAGAAAAAGGTAAAATCGAAATTGAATTTTTCAATAAAGAAGATTTAAATCGTATTTTAGAATTATTAGCGCAGAAAAACTAAAAAGCAAACCATCTTATTATTTATAGATGGTTTGCTTTTTTTAATACAGATAATTTTTGGTCTGTTTCTTTTATACTTTGTGCAATTACATCAGCCATTTTCATGACTAAACTTAATCTTGTATTTTGCAGGACGAAAAACTCCATAAAACCATTTAGATTTACGATGCCATGAATATGTAAATCACCAACTGCAGGTAATTTTTTATTCATAGCAGCTCCAGGTTTACTAGGCCCCATTCCGGTAGTGATGGAACCGATACTTTGAGACTTTCCTAAACAGGCATCAACCGCAATTATAAATGAAGTAGGATTATCTTTCTGTATATTCTGAATTCTTTCTTCTAAATTTAGCGCATGCACTGGCTCATCTAGTGTGCCGAACACTTGGAAGTTTGTAATTCCTACTTGTTCTAGTTTCGTACCGACTAACGGACCGAGTGCATCGCCTGTAGAACGATCTGTTCCGATACAAACGAGAATAATCGGTATAGTTGTTTTAATAGGGATATGGGAAAGTAAGAAGTTACTAATTGTCTCGGAGGCTTCTACGTCTTGGTGCATAACATTTTGAGTTTCTTTTTCGAAAAAGGGTAAGCGAAAACTTCCAATATTCATGAAGCATCCATCCTTTTAATAAATTTTCAAAATATGTTATATGGTGAGTAAAATGGAAAACTATAAGTGCGTATTTCCTGTAAAACTTGAGTGAAAACGGAAATAATAGTACTAGTATATATATATTCGTTCCATTTTATACCTGCACAGAAGTTAACAAATACAATTAAAGTCATAAAAACTTTGCGGAAATCAGGGTGACTTCTGATACAATGAGAAGGATAATTAAAAAGGAATTTTAGCTGGAGAGGTAGAGGTACATGGATTTAGCGTTGAAATGGTTTGAGTCCATTGATTGGACGAATATAGGTGTGAAATCACTAAAAATAGTCGTTATTTTAATACTTGGTGCAATTATTGTGCGAGTTGCGCGTGCAATTGTACGAAATGCGTTTCGTATGGGAAGCCGTTCGCCAATTCAAATTTCAGAACGTCGTACAGTTACAGTAGCGAAGTTACTTGAAAATATTGTGGCATACGTTGTTATGTTCATTATGTTAATTGCGATTTTGGGTGTGTTTAATATTAATGCATCTGGTTTATTAGCGGGTGCGGGGGTAATTGGTTTAGCAGTCGGATTTGGTGCTCAAAGTTTAGTGAAAGATGTTATTACGGGGTTATTTATTTTGCTAGAAGATCAATTTTCAGTAGGTGACTATGTAAAAATTGGTCAGTTTGAAGGTGTCGTTCTAGAAATTGGACTTCGTACAACAAAAGTAAAGAGCTGGACAGGCGAAATTCATACTTTACCAAACGGAAGTATCATTCAAGTTACGAACTATTCAGTTAGTAATAGTGTAGCATTTGTTGATGTATCTATTTCGTATGAAGGTGACATAGCAAAAGCAGAGCAAGTTATTGAAGATTTATTAGTAGAATTACCTGAAAAATACGAGAAAATGATAACGACGCCTCAACTATTAGGTGTGCAAACATTAGCTGCATCGGAAGTTGTATTACGTGTTATTGCTGAGGTAGAACCGATGCAACATGCAGTTATTGCAAGAGCACTTCGTAAAGAAATTAAAAATCGTCTAGATTTACATGGTATTGAAATTCCATATCCACGTATGGTTTTATATAATCGTGAAGAATTGGTGAGTGGAAAAGCACTTTAGTATGGAGAGGGGTTTGGAGAATGGAGCAAAAGCAGTATAACTTGTACGATGTTGTGGAAATGAAGAAAGCCCACCCATGTGGTGAGAATCGCTGGAAGATTATTCGTATGGGAATGGATATCCGCATTAAGTGCGAGGGATGTGACCATTCAGTAATGATTCCTCGAAGAGAGTTTGATCGTAAGGTGAAAAAAATACTTGTGAAGCACGAAGAATAGAGAGAAAGTAACAGTTGCAGTGGGTAGCTGTTACTTTTTTTCGTTTGGAGGAAACTTGTCATTTTTTTCGTTACTATCTATAATGATGAAAGATTAAGACATAGGAGTGAAAAATATGGGATTAACGGCTGGGATTGTTGGATTACCTAACGTAGGGAAGTCCACTTTATTTAATGCAATTACACAAGCAGGAGCAGAATCTGCAAACTATCCATTCTGTACAATTGATCCAAACGTAGGAATTGTAGAAGTACCAGATGAGCGTTTAAATAAATTAACGGAATTAGTAGAACCGAAAAAAACTGTTCCGACTGTATTTGAGTTTACTGATATTGCAGGTATCGTAAAAGGTGCTAGTAAAGGTGAAGGTTTAGGTAATAAATTCTTATCTCACATTCGCCAAGTAGATGCAATTTGCCAAGTTGTTCGTTGTTTTGAAGACGAAAATATTACACACGTTTCAGGGAAAGTAGATCCAATCGATGATATTGAAACAATCAACTTAGAGCTAATCTTAGCGGATTTAGAATCTGTTGATAAACGTATCGAACGTGTTGCGAAATTAGCAAGACAAAAAGATAAAGAAGCAGTATATGAGCATGAAATTTTAGTTCGCTTAAAAGAAGCTTTTGAAGAGGGAAAACCAGCTCGTACTGTTGAATTTACAGAAGAGCAAATGAAGATTGTCAAAGGTCTTCATTTACTTACAACGAAAGAAATGTTGTACGTAGCAAACGTAAGTGAGGACGATATTATCGATCCTTCTGAAAACAAATACGTACAAATGGTAAAAGAATTTGCTGCAAATGAAAATTCTCAAGTAATCGTTGTATGTGCAAAAATCGAAGAAGAAATCGCTGAGCTAGACGAGGAAGAGAAAAAAGTATTCCTTGAAGAACTAGGCATTGAAGAATCTGGTTTAGATCAATTAATTCGTGCTGCATATGATTTATTAGGACTTGCTACTTACTTCACAGCAGGTGTGCAAGAAGTACGTGCATGGACGTTTAAACAAGGTATGAAAGCACCACAATGTGCGGGCGTAATTCATACAGACTTTGAGCGTGGATTTATTCGTGCAGAAACAGTTTCTTACGAAGACTTAATGACAAACGGTTCTATGACAGCTGCAAAAGAAGCTGGTAAAGTTCGTTTAGAAGGAAAAGAGTATATCGTAAAAGACGGAGACGTTATGCACTTCCGCTTCAACGTTTAATTTAATATTTCCTAGGAAAAATAAAGATATGAGCTTGGCGAATATATTATGTGTTTGCCAAGTTTTTTATGCATGGGTGAGTTGATTCATCTAACTTACTATGATATAATCTAAACTCGTGAGTAATTACTATAAATTAATTGCTCCTTGCCCATTATGGGCCGTTTAGACCAAAAGGAGGTGAAAGTGTAATGAGAAAGTACGAAATTATGTACATCATTCGTCCTGGCGTTGAAGAAGAAGCTCAAAAAGCTTTAGTTGAACGTTTCGCAGGTGTTTTAACAAACAATGGTGCAGAAATCATTAACACGAAAGAGTGGGGTAAGCGTCGTTTAGCTTACGAAATCAACGACTTACGTGAAGGTTTCTACATGATCTTAAACGTGAACTCTAACGCAGAAGCGATTAACGAATTCGACCGTTTAGCTAAGATCAACGAAGACATCCTTCGTCATATCGTTGTTAAAGAAGAAGAAAAATAATTGATATATAAGGGAGAGTGGTTCGATTGATGAATCGTGTTATCCTCGTTGGTCGTTTAACTAAGGACCCTGACTTACGTTACACGCCCAATGGTGTTGCAGTAGCTACTTTTACGTTAGCTGTGAATCGCGCATTTGCGAATCAACAAGGTGAGCGTGAAGCTGACTTTATTAATTGTGTAATATGGCGTAAACAAGCAGAAAACGTAGCAAATTATTTGAAAAAAGGTAGCTTAGCAGGCGTAGATGGACGTCTTCAAACTCGTAATTACGATGGACAAGATGGTAAACGTGTATATGTAACAGAAGTTCTTGCGGAAAGCGTACAATTTTTAGAGCCGCGTAATGGCGGTGGGGAGCAACGTGGTTCATTTAATCAGCAACCATCAGGAGCTGGTTTCGGTAACCAAAGCTCTAACCCATTTGGTCAATCTAGTAATTCAGGCAACCAAGGTAACCAAGGTAACCAAGGTAACTCTGGATTTACGAAGAATGACGATCCATTTTCAAATGTAGGTCAACCGATCGACATTTCCGACGACGATTTACCGTTCTAATACAGTAAATTAGTTAGTTTTAACAAAGAATGGAGGGAATAGACATGGCAGGACGCAAAGGTGGACGTGCGAAGCGTCGTAAGGTGTGTTTCTTCACATCTAACGGCATCACTCGCATTGACTATAAAGATGTTGATTTATTAAAACGTTTCGTTTCTGAGCGTGGTAAAATTTTACCTCGTCGTGTAACAGGAACAAGCGCAAAATACCAACGCAAACTTACAGTTGCAATTAAACGTGCTCGTCAAATGGCACTTTTACCATATGTTGGTGAATAATAGCGTATGAAATGCACAGTAGAGTCGGACTCTACTGTGCATTTTGCTATGCTTTTCTTTTTTGAAAGAGAGGTTAGATGATGAAAAATACGAAATTTATTACTGAGGGTGCAGCGCTGTTAGCGATATATGCAATGTTATTACTTATATCTATGTATGTTCCAATTTTAGGTACAGTTGTAACGTTTGCATTGCCATTGCCGTTTATATTGCTAACGATAAGATATAGATTATCTAACGCCTTTGTAATTTTTACGGCGGCGCTTTTTATTACTGTTATTGTCAGTCAACCGATGAACCTAGTGAAGACAACTATGTTTGGATTGATAGGTATCGTTTTAGGATATATGTATAAAAAACAAAAAAAACCGGTAGAAATTTTGATGGCGGGGACACTTGCGTACTTAATTGGTATTATGCTCATTTATGTTGCAAGTATAAAGTTTTTTAACATAGATTTAATGAAGCAAATGCAAAATATGCTTACTGAAAGTATGGCGCAAAGTGAAAAGATAGTCACTGCTGCTGGTATGCCTATTAGTAAAGAGCAAAAAGAATTATTTGCACAATTTAATGATGTGTTACAAACGTTATTCCCAAGTTTGCTTGTAATGCTCTCGGTATGTTTTTCTTGGATTACAGTTATGATATCAGGTAGTGTTTTGAGAAAACTAAAGCATGATGTTATACCTTGGCCTAAATTTAAAGATATACAATTACCAAAGAGTATTGTTTGGTATTACGTTATATTTATTTTGCTATCAACTTTTATAAAAGTAGAACCGACATCATATTTACATATGGTATTTTCTAACCTATATGTCATATTTGCTTTACTACTAGTACTGCAAGGTCTGACATTTATCGCTTTTATAGCGCATAGCAAAGGTTTTACGAAAGGGGTTCCTATTATTAGTTTTATTGTCTGCATGTTTATTCCGATGCTGTTTCCTCTTGTGACAATCTTAGGTATAATTGATTTAGGGATTTCATTGCGTTCTAAAATAGGAGGATAAAGTAATATTCCTTATACTATTTTAATCTGTTTAACTAACTGGAAGGAGAGTTAGTTTTACTTTATAGGAGTTGTATACATGCCTGAATTTTATAAGAAACAGTGGTTTTTATATCCTGTTTATGTATTGGCATTTTTCGTGTTTGTGCTCATTGCGATCCTCTGTTATTTTCATTTAATTATGGGGATATCCACATTTTTTATTTTTTGCATTGTACTTTTTGTTGTTATACGCTTTGAACTGACCTTTCAAAGGAATTTCGAAAAGTATACGACAGATATGATTACAAGAGTAAAGAAAGTGAGTAATGAAGCATTTAACCAAATGCCGATTGGTATTTTGTTATACAATAAGGATTATGGGATTGATTGGGCGAATCCTTATTTATCTTCATGTCTAGGACAGCATGCATTAGCTGGATGGCACCTTTATGATGTATCAGAAACGTTACTTCTTTTTATTAAGGGAGAAACTTCCGACGATATAGTTTCTTTAAATAACCGAAAGTTTCGCGTTTTTGTAAGGAAAGAAGAAAAGTTAATTTATTTCTTTGATGTAACGGAACAAACAGAGATTGAAAAAATGTACGAGGATCAACGCACTGTTTTAGCTGTCATTTATTTAGATAATTATGATGAAGTTACACAAGGGCTAGATGATCAATTACGTACGAATATAACAAGTCTTGTAACGTCACGATTAAATGAATGGGCCGTTAAGTATGGGGCATATTTAAAACGTGCATCTTCAGAAAGATTCTTCGTTGTACTAAATGAGAGTATTTTAGCACAAATGGAGAAAGGTAAATTTAGTATTTTAGATCAGGTGCGTGAGGAAACATCCAAAAGGAATATACCACTCACCTTAAGTGTAGGTGTTGGATCAGGTGATTTACCTTTATCAGAGCTTGGAGCAATGGCTCAGTCCGGTTTAGACCTTGCGCTTGGCCGTGGTGGAGATCAAGTAGCTATTAAACAAGCGACAGGTAAAGTTAAGTTTTATGGTGGTAAGACAAATCCAGTTGAAAAACGTACTCGTGTACGTGCCAGAGTTATTTCGCATGCATTAAAGGATTTAGTGTTAGAAAGTAGTAACGTCATTATAATGGGGCATAGGGCTCCTGATATGGACGCAATTGGTGCTGCGATTGGTATTTTAAAGGTAGCGCAATTAAATGAGCGCAAAGGATATATTGTGTTAGATGAAAATGATTCTGATAAGGGAATTAAGCGTTTGATGGATAAAGTGAAACAAAACGAAGAGTTATGGTCTCACTTTATTACACCAGGACAAGCGATGGAATTTGCAAATGATGATTCTTTACTTGTTGTTGTTGATACGCATAAACCTTCAATGGTGATGGAAGAAAAGCTGTTACACAAAATTGAAAATGTAGTTGTTATTGACCATCATCGCCGAGGAGAAGATTTTATTGAAGATCCATTGCTTGTTTACATGGAGCCATATGCTTCTTCTACGGCGGAACTTGTTACAGAATTACTTGAATACCAGCCAAAAAATTTAAAAATGACAATGTTAGAAGCAACAGCATTGTTAGCGGGTATTATTGTTGATACGAAAAGCTTTACATTCCGGACAGGTGCTCGTACTTTTGATGCTGCTTCTTATTTACGCTCACATGGTGCAGATACTGTACTTGTACAAGAGCTTTTAAAAGAAGATATGGATCAGTACTTGCGGGTTGCAAAAGCTATTAAAAATGCGTACATTTATACAAATGGAATTGCGATTGCGAAAGTTGATAGTGATGATTACTACGATCAAGTGCTTATTGCGCAATCAGCGGACACATTATTAACGATGACAGGAATTATTGCATCATTTGTTATTGCAAAACGTGGCGAGAATTTCATTGGAATTAGCGGCAGGTCTTTAGGTGAAGTGAACGTGCAGCTAATTATGGAAAATTTAGGTGGTGGCGGGCATTTAACGAATGCAGCCACACAAATGAAAAATGTTACAGTAGATGAAGCTGAGGAGAAGCTTCGATTTGTTATTGATGACTATTTACAGGGAGGCACACAATCATGAAAGTAATTTTTCTAAAAGACGTAAAAGGTAAAGGGAAAAAAGGGGAAATAAAAAACGTACCAGATGGCTATGCAAATAACTTCTTACTAAAACAAGGATTAGCTGCTGAAGCGACAAATAGCAGTATGAAAACTTTAGAAGCTCAAAAGCGAAAAGAAGAAAAAGATGCAGCAGCAGAGGTTGAAAATGCAAAAGAATTGAAAGAAACGTTAGAGAAACTAACTGTAGAAGTAAAGGCGAAATCTGGAGAAGGTGGCCGTCTATTTGGTTCAATCACAAGTAAACAAATTGTAGATGCAATGCAAAAATCACATAAAATTAAACTTGATAAACGTAAATTTGAAATGGATGATGCAATTCGTGCATTAGGCTATACAAACGTTACTGTGAAATTGCATCCGCAAGTAACAGCAACAGTAAAAGTTCATGTTAGTGAACAATAAAAATAAGTTAAGCAAGGAGGATTGCGTATGAGTGATGTAATGGCTGATCGTACCCCTCCGCATAATATAGAGGCCGAGCAGGCGGTTTTAGGGGCCATATTAATTGATCAAGATGCGTTAACGTCAGCATCGGAGTTATTGGTACCTGATTCATTCTATCGAACGAAACATCAAAAGATTTTTGAAGTCATGCTTGGGTTATCTGATAAAGGAGAACCGATCGACTTAGTAATAATGACATCAGCGATGGCTGATCAAGGATTACTAGAAGAAGTTGGTGGAGTGTCTTATTTAGCAGAATTAGCAGAAGTTGTTCCAACCGCTGCTAACGTAGAATATTATGCACGAATCATCGCTGAAAAGGCGCTGTTACGTCGTTTGATTCGAACAGCGACTCATATCGTGTCTGATGGGTATGAGAGAGAAGATGACGTGGATGGCCTTTTAAATGAGGCTGAGAAAAAAATATTAGAAGTATCTCACCAAACGAATGCAAAAGCATTCCAAAACATTAAAGATGTTCTTGTAGATGCTTACGATAAAATTGAACTTTTGCATAATCAAAAAGGTGAAGTTACTGGGATACCAACTGGATTTACTGAATTAGATAAGATGACCGCAGGTTTCCAGCGAAATGATTTAATCATCGTAGCGGCACGTCCCTCAGTAGGGAAAACTGCATTTTCATTAAATATCGCACAAAACGTAGCGACGAAAACGGATGAAAATGTAGCGATTTTTAGTCTAGAGATGGGCTCTGATCAACTTGTTATGCGTATGCTTTGTGCAGAAGGAAATATTGATGCACAAAGACTTCGTACCGGTTCATTGACTTCTGATGATTGGGCGAAATTAACGATGGCGATGGGTAGCCTTTCTAATGCTGGTATCTATATTGATGATACACCAGGGATTAAAGTAAATGAGATTCGGGCGAAATGTCGTAGATTAAAACAAGAACAAGGTCTTGGGATGGTTTTGATTGACTATTTACAGCTTATTCAAGGAAGTGGGAAATCAGGAGAAAACCGTCAGCAGGAAGTATCTGAGATTTCTCGTACATTAAAAGGGATTGCGCGTGAATTGCAAGTGCCTGTTATTGCCTTATCACAGTTATCTCGTGGTGTAGAATCTCGTCAGGATAAACGCCCGATGATGTCTGATATTCGTGAATCTGGAAGTATTGAGCAGGATGCTGATATTGTAGCTTTCCTATATCGTGAAGATTACTATGACCGTGAAACGGAAAATAAAAATACGATTGAAATTATCATTGCAAAACAACGTAATGGTCCGGTAGGTTCAGTAGAGCTTGCGTTTGTTAAAGAATTTAATAAATTCGTCAATTTAGAACGACGCTTTGAGGATGGGGCATAAAGGCAGTATAAAAAAGAAACGCATTTCTTATAATAAGATGTGTTTCTTTTTTTATGGGGTAAAGATAAGGCTTTCATAAGGTGAAAATATAATTCTTACGAACGAAAATGATTTTTAATAAAAAAATGTTCGCTTTTTGGTTGACTTCTCTTTCGGTTTTGGTACAATTATATTGTTTGAATAGATCGTTTGAAAATCGCGGAGGTGCTTTAATAATGTCTTCAGTAGTAGTTGTAGGAACACAATGGGGCGACGAAGGAAAAGGTAAAATCACTGATTTTCTTTCTGAGCATGCGGAAGTAGTTGCAAGATATCAAGGTGGAAATAACGCGGGACATACAATTGTTTTCGGCGGAGTTAAATATAAATTACACTTAATTCCATCTGGTATTTTCTATAAAGAGAAAATTTGTGTAATCGGAAATGGCTTAGTAGTAGATCCGAAAGCATTACTTGAAGAGTTAAAATACTTACATGATCGTGGTGTAAGTACTGATAATTTACGTGTAAGTAACCGTGCGCACGTTATTTTACCTTATCACTTAAAACAAGATGAGTTAGAAGAAGCGAGTAAAGGTGATAACAAAATCGGTACAACGAAAAAAGGTATCGGTCCTGCATATATGGATAAAGCTGCTCGTATTGGTATTCGTATGGCTGATCTTTTAGACCGTGAAGCATTTAAAGAAAAGCTTGAGCGCAATTTAGTAGAAAAAAATCGTTTATTTGAAAAAATGTACGATACAGAAGGTTTCAGTGTAGAAGAAATCTTCGAAGAGTACTTCGAGTACGGACAACAAATCGCACAATATGTATGCGATACATCTGTTGTATTAAATGATGCACTAGATAACAATCACCGTGTATTATTTGAAGGTGCACAAGGTGTTATGCTTGATATCGACCACGGTACGTACCCATTTGTTACATCTTCTAACCCGATTGCTGGTGGTGTAACAGTTGGAACTGGGGTTGGCCCTGCGAAAGTTACTCGCGTTGTAGGTGTATGTAAAGCATATACAAGCCGCGTAGGTGACGGTCCATTCCCTACTGAACTTAATGATGAAATTGGTCATCAAATTCGTGAAGTTGGCCGTGAGTACGGAACAACAACTGGTCGTCCACGCCGCGTAGGTTGGTTCGATAGCGTTGTTGTAAGACATGCACGTCGTGTTAGTGGTTTAACAGATCTATCGTTAAATTCTATCGACGTTCTAACGGGTATTCCGACTCTTAAAATTTGTGTTGCTTACAAATGCAATGGCGAAGTTATCGATGAAGTTCCAGCAAACTTAAACATTTTAGCAAAATGTGAGCCTGTATACGAAGAACTTCCAGGTTGGACAGAAGATATTACTGGTGTAAAATCATTAGACGAGCTTCCTGAAAATGCACGCAAATACGTAGAACGTGTTTCTGAGTTAACAGGAATTCAATTATCTATGTTCTCAGTTGGACCAGATCGTAACCAAACAAATATCGTTCGTAACGTATACGAAGCTTAATTGATATTTTTGAGAAAAAACTCATGTCCGCATGAGTTTTTTCTTATCTTTTATAAAAAAAATAAAAAAAGATGTTGCAAAAAATAAAGAAAACATGTTATGATACATCTTGTCGTCACGAAAATATGACGTTGGTGAGTATGAGCCATTAGCTCAGTTGGTAGAGCATCTGACTTTTAATCAGAGGGTCGAAGGTTCGAATCCTTCATGGCTCACCATTTTATTTTTCGTGGCCCGTTGGTCAAGTGGTTAAGACACCGCCCTTTCACGGCGGTAACACGGGTTCGAATCCCGTACGGGTCATGTTTTTTTATGCTTATTTTTGGTCCCGTGGTGTAGTGGTTAACATGCCTGCCTGTCACGCAGGAGATCGCCGGTTCGACCCCGGTCGGGACCGCCACTTTTGTTTATACCACCATTAGTGGTTTTATATATAGTTTTGGCTCGGTAGCTCAGTCGGTAGAGCAGAGGACTGAAAATCCTCGTGTCGGCGGTTCGATTCCGTCCCGAGCCACTCTCAGGATATTAAGTGGGCCCACTTAATATCCTTTTTATTTATGTAATTTTACAAAACTGAGTAGTTATTTTAAAATAGAACGAGGAGCCTCTAGCAGTTGAAGCTAGAGGTTTTTCTATAGATCGTATAGGATTCCGTGTAAAAGTGGATTATACATGAGTCTGTGAGAATAGAGGAGAAAGTACTTAAGCAAAAGATGCGGTCATATGGGGACATACTATGTAGACATCAATGTGTTTAGGGATATTGACCATATTTTTCAACCGCATCAACGGGCAGTAAGACCCTAACTTAAAATTCAGCGGTGGTAAAGAAGTTAGGTGCGGGATCAACTGCCCGTAAATGCCCGATTGATGCGGGCTAATAATCAGTGGGGGATGAAGAAGCCCCCACCACCGATTAAAGTTTCACTTTATAAGGAGGAAATAGACGATGATGGGAAAGAAAATTTTAGTAGTTGATGATGAAAAGCCGATTGCGGATATTTTGAAGTTCAACCTAGAAAAAGAAGGTTTTGAAATTGTAATGGCGCATGATGGTGATGAAGCGATTGAAAAAGCGAATGAAGAGCAGCCAGATATGGTTTTATTAGATATTATGCTACCAGGTAAGGATGGCTTAGAGGTTTGCCGTGAAATACGTAAAAGCTCAGAAATGCCGATTATTATGCTTACAGCAAAGGACTCTGAAATTGATAAAGTATTAGGGCTTGAGCTTGGAGCAGATGATTATGTAACAAAGCCATTTAGTACGAGGGAATTACTTGCTCGTGTGAAGGCGAATTTACGTCGCCATCAACAAGGTGGTGCTGCAGAAAAAGAAGAAAATACGGAAATGGTTATTGGACCAATAGTTATCAATCCAAATGCGTATAGTGTAACGAAACGTGAGGAAAATATTGAACTTACACATCGTGAATTTGAGCTACTACATTATTTAGCAAAACATTTAGGACAAGTTATGACTCGTGAACATTTATTGCAAACAGTTTGGGGTTATGACTATTTTGGAGATGTACGTACAGTGGATGTAACAGTGCGTCGTTTACGTGAAAAAATTGAAGATAATCCAAGTCACCCCACTTTAATTGTAACTAGACGTGGAGTAGGGTATTACTTGCGTGACCCAGAGCAGGAATAGTATATGAAGAAAGTTGGTTTTTTTCAATCTATTCATTTAAAATTTGTACTCATATATATGCTATTAATATTAATAGCTATGCAAGTTATTGGGGTATATTTCGTAAGGGAGTTAGAAAAGAGTCTTGTACAGGGCTTTAGGGATTCTTTAACGCAGCAAACGAACTTATTAGCGTATAACTTGAAACAAGAGTTTAAAAAAAGTCATACAAAAGCAGAAACAGAATCAACAGATGAAACGATTAAAAATTCAATTCGAAAATTTGCCTCTGATCGAAAGAAAGATATCCAAGAGGTAAGAGTATTTGATTCGAATAGAAAGTTACTTGCTATTTCAGATGAGTCAAAGCAAAACAAGGTAAATAGAACATCAACTGATATAGCTGTTCAGCGGGTATTGGTACAGAAAAAGCCAGAAGTGAAAATTGAGAAGGATGGTCGTACAGGCCATCGTGTACAAGTTATGCTTACGCCTATTATAGATGATAACGGCAAAGATGCACTTGGTGTTATTTACATTGTTGCATCTATGGAAGATGTCTATAAACAGATGAAGGATATTAATCAAATTTTTGCGACTGGAACTGTTATTGCATTACTCGTAACAGCTGTACTTGGAATTTTGTTAGCTCAAACGATTACGAGACCAATCTCAGATATGCGAAGACAAGCGATTGAAATGGCAAAAGGGAATTATTCAAGAAAAGTAAAAGTGCATAGCCATGATGAAATTGGACAATTAGCATTATCTTTCAATAATTTATCAAAAAAATTACAACAAGCTCGTTCTTCAACGGAAAGTGAAAGACGTAAATTATCATCCGTTTTATCACATATGACAGATGGAGTGATTGCTACTGACCGAAAAGGGGACATTATTTTATTAAATGATCCTGCGGAAAAGATGCTAAATGTTTCGCGTGAAACGGCGCTCGATCAATCTGTTTTAGAAGTATTAGGGATACAAGAAGAGTTTACGCTCGATCATTTATACGAAGAGCCTGATTCTGTTTTGTTAGATTTTAGTACGAGAAATGAACCATATATTTTACGTGCTAGTTTCTCTGTTATTCAAAAAGAGACAGGGAAAGCAAATGGTTTAATAGCCGTATTATATGACGTAACTGAGCAGGAGCGTATAGAAAGGGAACGCCGTGAGTTTGTAGCAAACGTTTCCCATGAATTAAGAACGCCATTAACAACGATGCGTAGTTACTTAGAGGCACTTACGGATGGCGCGTGGCAAGATCCGAATATTGCACCGCAATTTTTAACAGTTACACAAGAAGAAACTGAAAGAATGATTAGACTTGTAAATGCGTTATTGCAACTTTCTAAACTCGATAGTACAGAGCATCGTTTAATGAAAGAATGGGTCGACTTTACTGACTTCTTTAATAACATTATTGATCGTTTTGAAATGTCTAAAGAGCAAAACGTAAGTTTTAAACGATCTTTCTCTAAGAAATCCCGATTTATTGATATGGATACGGATAAAATTACGCAAGTTTTGTATAACATTATTTCGAATGCATTAAAGTATTCACCAGAAGGTGGAACAGTAACATATCGCTTACGTGATCGCGGGGAATTATTAGAGATTAGTGTAAGTGACCAAGGAATGGGTATTCCAAAAGAAAACGTCGATAAAATCTTTGAACGTTTTTATCGCGTAGATAAAGCACGTTCAAGACAAATGGGTGGTACAGGACTTGGATTAGCAATTGCGAAAGAAATGATTGAGGCACATGGTGGTTCGATTTGGGCAAAGAGTGAGGAAGGAAAAGGGACAACTATTTACTTCACATTGCCAATGGCAGCGGATGAAGAGGACGATTGGGAATGAGTATGGAAAATGTTAAAACGATAGTTTTAATTAATTTAGTTGTAATTAGTCTATTTCTTACTTTTAACTTATGGACGTATGTGCCAGATTCCACGTCCATGCAAAACGCAAAATTTGTGCAGGGGAATGAAGGAACTACTCAAACTAAAATCGCTGATGTTGTCCGCCCTACTTCTATCATCGTGCATAAAGATAAAAATCATTACGGGAGCAAAAGAGAGGGAGATATAGAATCAATCTATAAACCTTTGGAAGCAGGGGAATTATATGATTTCAAAGAGATATCGATTGCTAAAGCTGATTTCCTTTCTTATGTGCATGGTGAAGGGAAAATTGAACTTATTTTTCCTACCAACATCCCATTTGATGCAGTTAAATCTATGTTTAATATGAAAGCAAAAAGTATAGATAAACCTAAACATTTTAATCGGATTATTCTTGACCCGTCTAGAAGTAGAGATCAAGAAATTAAAATTAATTTTGTTTCTGATGGTGATAACTCTAGAATATATGAAGCAAAATTAAGTGGTGTGTATTTAAAAGATATTGTAAATGCACAAAATCAATTTATAGTATCGGCAAAACCTTATTTTGACTATCAAATTAATGATATGAAAAAGCTATTTTTACCAGATGGAACGACAGAATTAAGTAATATAACATATATTTCATCTAATTTAGCGGTGGATACATTTAAGAATGCCCTTTTTAGTGACCCACGTTATTTAAGCCCTATTACTGAGAAATCAAAAGAAACATTTACAGATGGTATTAGGTCCATGGAGATTGAAAACGATCAGCATATGTTAAAGTATAAAAATTCTTCTGTTTCAAGTGAGAAAACGACAGATAATTTAATGCTTTTACAAAAAAGCTTTGATTTTGTAAATGGTCACAGTGGGAGTTTGAATTCATATCGTTTGGACTATATGAATAAAGGACAGACGGTATTCCGTTTACACGAAGATGGATACTCCGTATTCAATACAGATGGATTAGCTGAACTGAGACAAGTATGGGGATCAGAAGAAGTAATGGAATATGAAAGACCGTTGTTGTCTTTAAATACGAAAGGCATAGAACAGAAGGTTACTCTTCCATCAGGTCACGTTGTAATAGCATCCTTAGAAAATAATGCCGCGGTAGATAAACGATTCATTAAAGACGTTGGTATTGGATACAAATTATCACTAGATGGGCAGGTAGCTCGACTACAGCCAATTTGGTATGTAAAGTTTGTTGAAGATGAAGCTGGCAAACAAAAAATATATGAGTGGAGTGAGGGAGGACTAAATGGATTGGGATCGGATTAAAACCATATTTATTGTGACCTTTTTTGTTTTGGACCTCTTTCTCATTTTTCAATTCATTCAAAAGCAAGATAGTAATCAATTGGAGCTTATTGCAGAAACAAAGATAGATCAAGAATTAAAAGCAAACAAAATTACTATGGGTAATTTCCCTAAAGAACCGAAAAAAGAGTCATTTATTAGAGCGGAAAACAAGGCATTTAAAGAAGAAGATGTACAGTCTTTAAAGAATCAAACGGCGCATATACAAAATATGTACAAGATAGAAAGTAAGCTAAAAGAGCCCTTTTTAAATACAAAATCATTATCTAAAGATAAGTATAGTGATTTTTTGAAGAACTATGTATTGGATGGACAAAAGTATGAGTATGGGGCGATGAAAGACTCCAAAATTTACTTCTTCCAAAAATATAAAGATAAGCCTATTTTCTATAACGATCAGGCAATGATTGTTGTGGACTTAAATGAAAAAAATGAACTTGTGTCGTACACGCAGACGATGCTAACTGATTTAAAAGAAATGGGCGAAAGTGAAAAAACGAAACAGCAAGAAATTATTACTGCCCAAACGGCTTTAGAAAATCTGTATTTAAAAAATAAAGTTCATGGGAATACACATGTAAAAGAAGCACAAATTGGTTATGCGACCCTTACCGCATCTACTTCTAATAATCAAGTGCTCGCTCCAACATGGAATTTAAAAACGGAGCAGAAGCAGGACTTCTTTGTAAATGCAATTGAAGGACAAATTATGGAATTAGGGGAAAGGGAAAATCAAGTGTTTGATGAACATACTGGAGTGAGAAAGAATGGGTTTGCACTTTAGCGTACTTGCAAGTGGAAGTACAGGGAATATGCTATATGTAGGAACAGATGAAAAAAAATTACTTGTCGATGCAGGTTTAAGTGGTAAAGCAACAGAGGCTTTATTTAAACAGGCAGAACTAAATATAAATGATGTATCAGGTATTCTTGTAACACATGAACATAGTGATCATATTAAAGGTTTAGGTGTATTGGCACGTAAATATGATTTACCTATTTATGCAAATGAGAAAACATGGAATGCAATGGAACATTTAATAGGAAATATCCCAACTGAGCAAAAGTTTATTTTCTCAGTTGGGGATGTGAAAACATTCGGTGATATTGAGGTTGAATCATTTGGAGTTTCTCATGATGCGGCAGAGCCGATGTTCTATGCTTTTCATAACAATAATAGAAAGTTAGCCCTTATTACAGATACGGGATACGTGAGTGACCGTATGAAAGGTGTGATTAAGGGGGCTAATGCTTTCGTGTTTGAAAGTAATCATGACGTGGAAATGCTTCGTATGGGACGTTATCCGTGGAGTATTAAGCGACGTATTTTAAGTGATGTGGGGCACGTTTGTAATGAAGACGCTGCATTAGCGATGGCAGATGTAATTACAGATGAGACAAAACATATTTATTTAGCCCATTTAAGTTTAGATAATAACATGAAGGAACTAGCGCGTATGTCAGTATCACAAGTGTTAGAGGAAAAAGGGTTCGGAGTAGGAGAAGCCTTTGAAATCCATGATACAGATCCAAAAATGCCTACAAAAATTCAATACGTATAATTCTTCATTTTAGTAAACAATAAAGGTGAATATAGTTGTTTTCAGGAAGATGGGTGAACAAATATGTCCTTTATTGATGAAGAAAATTATCGTATGAAACGTGCAGGGAAAAAGAAGCATAAAGGTATTGTTATTTCTAGCATAGCAGGAACAATTGTAGGAGCTTCGTTATTTGCATTTGGAGCTCCTTTATTTGCAAATGATGGGGGCGCGCTTCCGCAAGCTGAAGCAAGTGGAAGTAATATGGCCGAAGCTCAAGGAATTAAACAGATTAGCTTTGTTGATGCTGTTGATCGTGCATCTGAAGCTGTTGTTGGTGTTATTAATATTCAACGAGATAATTTTTCAGAGGCAGATTCAGAAGCTGGTACAGGATCGGGTGTAATTTATAAAAAAGCAGATGGCCAAGCTTATATTGTAACGAATAATCATGTTGTTGCTGGAGCAAATCGTATTGAAGTAAGTTTAAGTGATGGTAAGAAGGTTCCGGGAAAAGTATTAGGAACCGATGTAGTCACAGATTTGGCTGTACTAGAAATAGATGCAAAGCATGTGAAAAAAATAATTGAGATTGGCGATTCTAATACTGTTCGTAGAGGAGAACCGGTCATTGCGATTGGAAACCCACTCGGGCTGCAATTTTCTGGAACCGTCACACAAGGCATTATTTCGGCTAAGGAACGTATTGTTCCTGTAGATTTGGATCAAGATGGACATTACGATTGGCAAGTAGAAGTATTGCAAACAGACGCAGCAATTAATCCAGGTAATAGTGGTGGTGCGCTTGTAAATGCGGCAGGTCAATTAATTGGCATTAACTCAATGAAAATTGCAGCAAAAGAAGTAGAAGGAATTGGGCTAGCTATTCCAGTTACTAGAGCTGTTCCAATTATGAATGAATTAGAGAAGTACGGAAAAGTAAGGAGACCGTATATTGGAATTGAACTTAGATCGTTAAATGAGATTCCAAATTACCATTGGGCAAAAACATTGCATCTACCAGGCAATGTAACAGAGGGAGTTTGCATTTTAGATGTGAAAAGTCCTTCGCCGGGTGTAGATGCTGGTTTACGAGAACACGATGTGATTGTAGCAGTAGATGGAAAACCGGTTCGCGATATTATCGGATTCCGTACGGCCTTATATGATAAAAAAATTAATGATAAAATGACTCTTACGTTTTATCGTGGTACAAAACGAGCAACAACAACGGTTAAACTAGGCATTCAAAAGTATTAAAAACAGGAGGGCCTACCTCCTGTTTTCTATTGTAGAAAAGTGAGGTGAAGAATATGAATTTACCTTGTTGTTTAGAGCATGTTGAGTTAGCTTTAGATATTATTGTGGATGAGTGTGAAGTCGCGCCGGTTATCAACAATGTGGATAACTCAAAAAAAGAGAAAAAAACATGTGAATTTTGTCAAAACGAGGCGACATATGTTGTATCGAACACAGATTCTCACACAATATGTGGGTAACATTTGTGGATATGTGGATAAGTCCTGTGGATAACGTGTTTGTAAGGTGGGGAATAAATGTGAATATCTCGATTATTTCAATTGGGAAATTAAAAGAAAAGTACTTAAAACAAGGTATAGCAGAATATTTAAAACGATTATCTTCTTACGCAAAAGTAGAAGTAATTGAATTGCCAGATGAAAAGGCACCAGAAAATTTAAGTGAAGCAGAAATGTTAATTGTAAAAGAAAAAGAAGGTATACGTATACTGGATAAAATTTCTGATGATACGCATGTGATTGCGTTAGCGATAGAAGGAAAGCAAAAATCATCAGAAGAATTTGCAGTAAGCTTAGATCGTCTTGCTACATATGGAAAGAGTAAAGTTGCCTTTGTAATTGGAGGATCACTTGGACTAAGTTCAGAAGTAATGAAGCGCTCAAATGAATCTCTTTCTTTTTCAAAGATGACATTACCACACCAATTAATGCGATTAGTATTGCTTGAGCAAGTGTATAGGGCATTTCGTATTAATCGTGGTGAACCGTATCATAAATAGTAATAGTACATTCAAACGGCTACAGATGTGGCCGTTTTCTATATTTCATAATATGTAATAGGGGAACTGTATGAAGCCAAAACAACTACTAAGTTTACATATAGAAAAATTTTTAGTGGATGAACTAGAAAGATGGGGCTTTCGTTATGCTAAGAGTGTACCTAAATTTTCTCGTAAACAAGGTGACTTTGAACTAAACTTTAGCTTTCCGCTCAGTACATGGAAATCTGAAAATTATTGTGAGTTTTGGACTATGTGGGATGTTACGTCAAAAAAGTATGCAAAATGGTATAAAGACCAATGGGGAGATAGACCAGTCAATGATGCAATAGCTGGAGATGCAGAGTGGAATATTCCAGGATGGAAAGGGAAGGCCCAGTACTGGAAGCTCACGAATTCAGAATGTGATAAAACGGAATTTAGTGTGTTTGTAGGGAATGTAATGAATATTGGGATTCCCTATTATTCGCAAATTGATGATTGGAATACTGCGGCAGAGTATGCTACAAGAAGTCCGATTATTTTTTATGAAAAAGTATGTGATTTTTATATGATGTCAGGGCAAGAAGAGAAAGCGAAAGAAATCCTTGAGAGAGGTATTCAAGAGATTAAAGATAGAAAACATGATAGTTATATGCAACTTCTGGAAATTAAAAAGAGGTTAAAGAAGTATTTTATGTAGTAAACTTTTATTTCCTGAAATAAGTATGTTTCTATTTCTAAAAAAGTGTGATGTAATATGAAGAGGAAAAAAGTATAAGTAGTCATAGAAGTGAGGAATTAAAGGTGAAGAAGTTTAAAAAGTTTTACTTGGAGATTACGAGTGTATGTAATCTTGCGTGCAGCTTTTGTCCGCCGACGGAAAGGCAGAAGCAATTCATTTCTGTGGAGGATTTTGCGAAAAGATTAGACCAAATTAAACCTCACACAGACTACATTTATTTGCACGTGAAGGGTGAGCCATTGCTCCATCCAAAAATAGATCAATTGTTAGATTTAAGCCATGAAAAAGGGTTTAAAGTTAATATTACAACGAACGGAACGTTAATTAATAAGAGAAGGCATAGACTGTTAAATAAACCTGCGTTAAGACAAATGAATTTTTCACTGCACAGTTTTGATGGACATCCAGGTTCGCAAGATAAAGAGGGTTATGTAAGAAGTATACTTTCCTTTATTAGAGAGGCGACAAGTCAATCGGATTTAATTGTTTCACTACGGTTATGGAATTTAACTCAGGATAATAAAACGAATGCTGAAATCCAGAAAAATAGAGATTTATTATCCATCATTGAAAATGAGTTTGGTCTATCTTATCAAATCGAAGAGAAGCTTACACCAGGAAAAGGTATAAAAATTGCGGAACGTGTCTTTATTAATCAAGACTATGAATTCCAGTGGCCGGCATTACATGAAGAAGAGGATGATGGAAAAGGATTCTGTCATGGTCTTCGAAATCAAGCAGGTATTTTAGCGAACGGAACGGTTATTCCTTGTTGTTTAGATGGTGAGGGGATTATTAACCTTGGGAATATTAATAATGACTCATTTTCTAATATTATAGAAGGTGAAAGAGCAACAAATATTGTCGATGGATTTTCGAAAAGAGTTGCAGTCGAAGAGCTATGCAGGAAATGTGGATACCGTAAAAGATTTGGAAAATAAATATGAAACAAGCCCTCATAAAGCGAGGGCTTATTTTTTATTCTTGATAAGAGCGTTCTAATTCATCAATTAAGGAACCAACGTAAGAAACAGCTTTACGGATTGCATCTGGTTTTGACATATCTACTCCGGCATGTTTCATTAATTCAAGTGGTTTCATTGTACCACCAGCGCGAAGTACATCTAACCAGCGATTAACGGCAGGTTGCCCTTCCTCTTTAATCATTTGAGCTACCGCAGTAGATGCAGTGAGGCCTGCGGAATAGGTGTAAGAATATAAGCCCATATAGTAATGAGGTTGACGCATCCAAGTTAAGCCAGCGCCTTCGTCAATTTCTACAGAATTTCCCCAGAATGTAGAAAGTACATTTGTTTTTATTTCAGTTAAAGTTGTAGCTGTAAGTGCTCCGCCTTCTTCTGCCAGCGTGTATACTCTTCTTTGATATTCTCCCTCAAGTAAGTGAGTAACGAAGTTATGATAATATGTGCCGAGTAGTTGCAGAATTACCCATCTACGCATTCTCTTATCGTCAGTTGTCGCTAATAAATGCTGGGCTAATAGTAATTCGTTCATCGTAGATGGTGCTTCAACGAAGTACATAGATGGACGTACATTCATAATACGCTGGTTTTTATTTGCTAAATAAAAATGACCAGCATGCCCAAATTCATGGGCTAATGTGAAGCATCCACGCATCGTATTTTGCCATGTAATTAAAATGTATGGATGGGAACCATATGGACTTGAACAAAATGCCCCTGTTGATTTCCCTACATTATCTGCAAGATCGACCCATCTCTCTTTAAATCCTTTTTCGATAATGGAACCATATTCATCGCCCAATACTTGTAAAGAGTCTTGAATGAGTTTTCCAGCCTCTTCGTATGTGATGGTTGGATTAAATTCAGGATCTAAAGGCGCATGTAAGTCGCAGAACAGCATTTGATCGAGTCCTAATACTGTCTTTTTTAAATCTGCAAAACGGCGCATATGAGGCGCTAATTCTTTATAAATGATATCAAGTTGATTGTTATACATTTCAAGTGGAACTTTTTGAGGTTCTAAAAGCATATGAGTAACAGATTCAAATTTGCGTAAACGAGAGAGTGTTACTTGTTTTTTTACTTCAGTCGCATATGTTGTTGCCACTGTATTTTTATATCGTTTCAAGGTGGAGACAAATGATGAGTATGCTTGTCTACGTATGTCTGCGCTTGGAGAGAACTCATATTTGCTTTCAAATAATGCAAATGATACAGGGAGTTCGTTTCCTTGTTCATCTTGTATGGAGGTAAAATCCATATCGGCTAATTTAGTCATACCGTAAATTTTGTATGGAGAATTATGTACTTCGCCAAGTGCAGCAAGGGCTTCTTCTGTTTCAGGAGAGAGCGTGTGCTGCCTTTTTTTGAGTATGTCTAGTAATGATTTACGGAAAGGTTCGAGTTTTGTTTCTTCTTGTAAATACTTTTCAATTGTTCCTTCATCGAATGAGAGGATTTCATTATGGATAAAGGATAGTGCAGTATGTACTTTCGTCCATAAAGCAGAAATTTTGGAAGAGTTCGCTTGAATAACTGGATTTGTACGATCAGTTGATTCTTTTAAATTTGCATAGGAGTATAGTTTTGTTAACTTCATTAAAAGCTCTTCTTCTAAAAGTAGGCAATGTAATAAGGTAGTGGGGCTAGTATGTAATTGTCCTTTAAACGCATCAAGTTTTTTTATATTGTCTGTTAATACACGTAATGCAGTTTCCCAATCTTTATCAGATTCGAATAAATCAGAGAGGTCCCATGTTAGTTCAGTAGGGACTTCTGCGCGAATATGGCGTTTCTCAATTACATTTTTCATTTGTTATATCCCCCTCATTATAAGTATCTAAAAACATGATACTAGAAAATTCAGTAAAATGAAAAGATTTTATATTTCTATATATGAAAAGAAGGACAAGCATAAAAATGCTTGTCCTTCGAGTTAAATTTTAAAATTAATATACTTTATCACCGTTGAAAATAGAGTTTTTCACGACTACATAATCTACAGTACGAATTGAATCTAATTTTGTTCCACCAGCATAAGAGATAGAAGATTGAAGATCTTGTTCCATTTCGATTAAAGTATCTTCTAAAGAACCTTTATGCTCAACGAACATTTTCTTACCTTCAACGTTTTTCTTCTCGCCTTTTTGGAATTCAGAAGCTGAACCGAAGTACTCTTTATAAAGTTTGCCGTCTTTTTCGATTGTTTCCCCTGGAGACTCTTCATGACCAGCGAATAGAGAACCGACCATAACCATAGTCGCCCCAAATCGAATAGATTTAGCTACGTCGCCGTGTGTACGAATACCACCGTCAGCGATAATTGGCTTACTTGCAGCTTTTGCGCACCAGCGAAGTGCAGCTAGTTGCCAGCCACCAGTACCAAAGCCTGTTTTAATTTTAGTAATACAAACTTTACCAGGTCCAATACCAACTTTTGTTGCGTCAGCACCAGCGTTTTCTAATTCTCTTACCGCTTCTGGAGTTCCAACGTTTCCAGCAATAACGAAGCTTTCTGGTAAATGCTTTTTAATATGTTGAATCATGTTGATTACAGCATTAGAATGGCCGTGTGCAATATCAATCGTGATGTATTCAGGTGTAAGCTGTTCAGCAGCTAATTGTTGTACGAATTCATACTCGTCCTCTTTTACACCAACGCTAATAGAAGCGATTAATCCACGTGATTGCATATCTCTAATGAATGAGATACGTTTCTCTGGTTGGAAACGATGCATGATATAGAAGTAATTGTTTTCAGCTAAATAAGTTGCGATTCTTTCATCGATAATCGTTTGCATATTTGCAGGTACGACAGGTAATTTAAATTTATGTTTACCTAAAGTGACAGTTGTATCACATTCAGAGCGGCTGTTTACAATACATTTTGCAGGAATTAATTGAATATCTTCATAGTCGAATACGTTTTCCATCATTTACACCCCTAAAATACGAATATTTTATTCAGTTTGTTTAAAAATGTTCGTCCAAAAGATAATTTACATTATTTTCACTCATAAGTCAAAGGTTTTCATGTTTATATTTAAAAATTAAAATTTAGCCGCCTATGTTGTAAGTTCATATAACTAAAATGTGTTTAAACATAGCATTATTTGATGTAAAATTATGTTTGGAAAAGAAAAGTTAAATAGGTAAATTTAGGAGGGCTGTTAATGAAGCGCTTAGTATATATGGATTGGTTGCGTGTATTAGCAACAATCGCAGTGGTTACAATTCACGTTTCTGCTGGTTATGTTTCTATGTTAGATGCAAATAACGTATCACGCTGGATGGCTGGTAACTTATTTGAATCGATTTCACGTGCGAGTGTCCCGATTTTTGTGATGATTAGTGGAGCCTTATTGTTAAAAGGAACGAAAGATATTTCAGTCGGGGAATTTTTACAGAAGCGTGCAAGTAAAGTGATTATACCTTTTGTAGCTTGGAGCGCTATATTTTATGCATATGGAGCATATGCAGGATATTTCCCGGCATCTTTAAAGCAAGGGATAAAGCATTTTTTAACGGATACTATTGGTGGACATTTATGGTTCTTATACATGATTGTAGGGATATATTTAATTACACCTTTACTGAAAATATTTGTGAAGAATGCTAAAAAAAGAGAGATAGAGTACTTTTTAATTTTATGGCTATATGCGTCTGTTGTAGTCAATTTAGTGAAATATTATTATCCTATCAACTTTAACATTGAATTATTTTACGTTACAAATTATGTAGGGTATTTCTTACTTGGTTATTATTTATCTAATTACGATATTTCAAAAAAATGGAGAAATATTTCTTACGTTGGAGGACTTGTAGGGTTTATTAGTACATTCTTTATTACATATTACTATACAGTAAAAGCAAATGGACAGTTAGAGCAGTTTTGGTACGGATATTTCGCACCAGGTGTTGTACTGATGGCAATTGGATTATTTGTATTTTTCAAATATGCTTTCCAAAAGTCAGAACGAGAATTACCATTGTTATTCCGTTTTATAAATCAAGCAAGCCTTGGAATCTATATTCTTCACTTCTTCTTGTTAAATAACTTGTTGTACATGGTTTTCCCTAAGGTAAATGAGCGTGTACATGCAATATTGGCAATACCTATTAATGTAACGATTACAATTGTTCTTAGTCTGATAATCACGTTAGTATTGCAAAGAATACCAGTTGTGAAAAAATTAGTTCCGTAAAAAATGAATATAGTATAGAAGGGGCAGACTTATTATTAAGGCTGCCCTTTCCTATTTTAAAGTTATACTTAGATAAATTTAGATTGAAACGAATTGAAAACAGTGGATTAATATAGTATCTTACTATAGTCTAAAGTGAGGTATGAAGAACATAATAGGTTAAATATAAAAATCAAATGAGGTTAATATATGAGTAAAAAAAGCTTTAGTAATTATGCATTAAGTAAAGAAGTAAGACGAGCACTTACTGGTTTAGGATATGAGCATCCAACAGAAGTGCAAGGAGAGGTTATTCCAGTTGCATTGCAAAAGAAGGATCTTGTTGTAAAGTCGCAAACGGGAAGTGGAAAAACGGCTTCGTTCGGAATACCACTTTGTGAAATGGTAGAGTGGGAAGAGAATAAACCACAAGCATTAGTTTTAACACCAACGAGGGAACTTGCTGTTCAAGTGAAAGAAGATATTACGAATATAGGACGATTCAAAAGAATTAAAGCTGCTGCAATTTATGGTAAATCTCCATTTGCACGTCAAAAATTAGAGTTAAAGCAAAAGACGCATATTGTAGTGGGGACCCCAGGACGTGTGTTGGATCATATTGAAAAAGGGACCCTTTCTTTAGAGCGATTGAAATATTTAGTGATTGATGAAGCAGATGAAATGCTAAATATGGGCTTTATTGATCAAGTAGAGGCAATTATTGATGAATTACCTACAAAAAGAATGACAATGCTATTTTCAGCAACCCTACCGAAAGACGTTGAAAAGTTATCTCGTACATATATGAATGCACCAACTCATATTGAAATTAAAGCAGCTGGGATTACAACAGATAAAATCGAACATACCCTTTTTGAAGTTAGGGAAGAAGAGAAGCTTTCACTTCTTAAGGATGTAACTATGATTGAAAATCCAGACAGTTGTATTATTTTTTGTCGTACACAAGAAAACGTAGACCATGTATATAGACAGCTAAAACGAGTTAATTATCCTTGTGACAAAATACACGGTGGTATGGTACAGGAAGATCGTTTTGAAGTTATGGATGATTTTAGAAAAGGAAAGTTCCGTTATTTAGTAGCAACTGATGTAGCTGCGAGAGGAATTGATATTGATAATATTACACATGTTATTAATTACGATATTCCATTAGAAAAAGAAAGCTATGTGCACCGTACTGGAAGAACAGGAAGAGCTGGTAATAATGGAAAAGCTATTACATTTATAACGCCTTATGAAAATAGATTTTTAGAAGAGATTGAGGAGTATATCGGATTTGAAATTCCAAAGGAACTGGCACCTTCAAAAGAAGAAGTTATAAAAGGGAAAGCAGTATTTGAAGAAAAGATATATGCTAAACCAATTATAAAGAAAGATAAAAATGCAGACCTAAACAAAGGCATTATGAAATTGTACTTTAATGGCGGAAAGAAAAAGAAAATTAGGGCGGTAGATTTTGTTGGTACAATTGCTAAAATTCAAGGTGTTTCTGCTGATGATATAGGTATTATTACAATACAAGATAATGTTTCGTATGTTGAAATATTAAACGGAAAAGGGCCACTTGTTTTAAAGGTTATGAGAAATACAACGATAAAAGGTAAACAATTAAAAGTTCATGAAGCAATTAAATAAATGAAAATATCCACTTTAAAGGTGGATATTTTTTTGAGGATTACTTATAGAGCGGACAATTTGAATGGACTTTAACTAATACGTGATTGACGATTATTTTTTTGTATGTTAGTATTTTCATTTAATTTTTTCTACCATTGAATGGGGAAATTGTTAATTCATTTAGGGGTATATTTCTATATAAGTAAATCAATTTTTAATTTAATTGTTGTAAGCTATAAAAAGTAAGGACGGTGTTTATTAAATGAATTTTACTCAAGATAGGTGGAGTTTGAAATGGCTTCATTTTTATTTGATTGTAGTAGTTGTTGCATCTCTGTTATTACGTATATATTTAGCATTTCATTTAGAAGGATATGAACGAGATCAACTATTTTTTGTGGATTGGATGAATACGGTAGGTAAATATGGATTAGGTGATGTGTATGCACATGGAGATTTAGTAAACTACCCGCCGTTTTTCTTAGCTCTTTTAGGTATTTATGGAGTAATATTGTCATTTTTTAATATATACGTGGATGCTGCTGGTGTTTTAATTCGAGTCCCATCCATTGTATTTGAAGTAGTAGCTATAATTATTTTTGCTATAGTTTCTAAAAGGATAGACAATTCGATTATGAGAGCAGCATTAGTAACATTTTTTGCATTTAGCCCAGCGGTTATAGTGGATGGGACTATTTGGGGTCAAGTAGATATGCTACATAGTATATTGATGGTTAGTTCTATTTTATTACTAATGTCTAAGCCAACTTGGTCTGGTGCTATTTACGCTATAGCATTACTAGCTAAATTCCAATCAATCGTAATTGCGCCTGTGTTTGCTATGTATTTCTTAAAAATCATTTGGGAAAAAAAAGAGGGCAAGCAATTAACCAAATTTGTAATCGGGTTCTGTATTCCTTTATTAATATTCGGCCTGTATTTCGCAGCGCATGGAACATTTATCACGATGTTAAAACAAGCATATTTAAATGCGGTGGGTACATTCCCAACAGTAACTGTATTTGCTATGAATATTTGGTATTACGCGATTGGTACGGATCCTAATACAGTGGATACTATTCAAATTTTACCGCATATTACATTGAAAACAGTTGGATTAATACTCTTGTCTATTGCGGCGGCATTAACTTGTTTATATGTCTTTTTCCATCGTCAGATGAATACGGCAGTTCTATTAAAAGCAGCGACTTTTATAAGTTTTGCGTTCTTTATGTTACCTACGCAAATGCATGAGAGATATGCTTTCCCAGCATTAGTATTTGTCATCTTTTTACTGATATATGAAATGAAGTGGACAGGAATAGCACTAGGATTAACGTTAACAATCTTTTTAAATATAGTAATGGTTCTGTATGCGGGATCTAATACGAATATGGGAATGTTCATTGTTATTATTAATGTTTTCATTTTCTACGCTATGTGTAAATTATTAGTAAAAGAGTATTATGATCGCTTTGAATTGCTAATAAAGAAACAGTAAAAATTATAATTTTAAGGGGAGGTACATTTTGCTAATATGCAGAATGTGCTTTTTTCTATTGAAATAGTAAAATCCCAATAGAAAAAATAAACAGGAGAGGATACTTAGAAAATATAACTTCTAAAATACTACAATCATTCGGATAGTTGAAGTTCATTCTAATAACTATAAAACGCTACCTAAAAGTAGGTAGCGTTTTATAGTTATTAGGCTTCTTCTAAATCATCGATCAATTTCTCAGCTAAGCGTCTATACATATTACTCATCGACACAAATGATGTTAGTAATAAAAATTTCTCTAGGTTCTGATCTTCTAAGGAAGAAATCTCACTTACTTCTGAAATACGGTTATTTACGTCTTGTGTAAAGCTTTCGACGTTGTTTTCGGTAAGGGAAAGATAATCTTTATATAGCGTATTTAATTCGAATGAATCATCGCTTAATAAGGATTCATTTATATTTGCTAAGGAGCTTTTTATGTCGTTAATGGAAAGGGCCCCCTTTAATTGATAAATTAAGCTAATTAAAATCATATGCTCTTTTGAGTATTTTTTATTTTTGATTGGAATAAACAGTTTACCTTTTGCGTAATTGTTAATCATTGTTTTTGTTAATACTTTTTCATCATCGGTTCTTGTTGTATCTGCATAAGTATTTTCAAATAATTGGACAACCTGGTCTACATACAAGTCGACATTTGGAATATCCTCAAGCGTAATATTTTTTTCTAAATGTAATGTTTCAAGCAATTTATTTATATTTTCCACGTAGAACCCCTCACTTTTATAACTTAGTGGAGCATAATGTTTAGTTTATCTCTAAATATGGTATTACGAAACAAATGAATTGTAAATGTTGACCTCTAATAATAATGCGTATATAATTACATGTAGTTATTAAAACTACATGTAATTATATGAGGGGTGTATATATGAATGCTTATATAAGAGAACCGGTTAATGCTTTTACCCACTTGGGAGGAGCTGTATTATCATTTATTGCATTATTAGCTATGCTTGTAAAAGTTTCTATTAAGACGCCATCTTTTGCGGCAATTACAGCTGTTATTTTGTTTGGCATCGGAATGATGGTTCTGTATACAGCATCAGCTGTATATCATAGCGTTGTAGCCAGTGAACGTGTTATTTATTTCTTTCGGAAGCTTGATCACTCTATGATTTTTATATTGATTGCAGGTACATATGCACCATTTTGTTTAATTACATTACATTCCGCAAACGGTTTATTATTATTTTGTTTAGTTTATGCAACTGCCATTTGTGGTATTGTTTTTAAAATGTTTTGGTTTAGTTGCCCGAGATGGTTATCAACAGCAATTTATATTACAATGGGCTGGTTAATTGTTCTGTTCTTTGCACCGTTGGCTGCTAACTTAAGTGCAGGAGGTATCGTGCTTCTAGTGTTTGGAGGTATTCTTTATACAATTGGTGGATTTATTTATGGAACAAAGCCAAAATGGTTAGAGTTTAAGCATATGGGGCATCATGAAATTTTTCACGTGTTCGTGTTATTGGGAAGCCTTGCCCACTTTTTAAGTGTATATTGCTACGTAATTTAACCATATGAAATTTCCGAGTGATTTTTATTTTTCTTGATTAATAAATAAATATATAGACACATATGTATGTTGAAGAGTTACATAACGTAAAGGTTATGTGGCTCTTTTTTATATAAAAAATAATTTAAAAATTTTTAAAATTATCAGTCTTTTTTGTGGTAGGATAGATGTGTATTGAGGTTATAAAATTTTATAATTAATAATAAGTGGGGGACTCTATATATGGCGATACTTATAACGGGTGGAGCAGGGTATATTGGTAGTCATACGTGTATAGAATTATTAAATAATAATTATAAAATTATAGTCGTAGATAATCTTTCAAATAGTTCAATCGAGTCTTTAAACCGAGTAAAAGAAATAACAGGAAAACAATTTAAATTTTATAAAGAAAGTGTTTTAAATCGTGAAAAAATGAATGAGATTTTTTTGGAAAATAACATTGAAGCGGTTATACACTTTGCTGGATTTAAAGCAGTAGGGGAATCGACTGCAATTCCTATTACATATTATTATAATAATATAATAAGTGCGATTATACTATGTGATGTGATGCAGAAACATCATGTTAAAAAATTTATTTTTAGTTCATCTGCAACTGTATATGGAGTTCCAAAAACATCACCAATTACAGAGGAATTTCCGCTAAGTGTGACAAATCCGTATGGGCAAACAAAATTAATGATTGAGCAAATTATGCGTGATGTAGCAAAAGCTGATGATGAATGGAGTATTGCGTTACTTCGTTATTTCAATCCATTTGGAGCACATAAAAGTGGCCGTATTGGAGAAGATCCAAATGGGATTCCGAATAATTTAATGCCATATGTAACGCAGGTGGCGGTAGGTAAGTTAAATGAGTTAAATATATTCGGAAATGATTATCCAACAAAAGACGGGACAGGTGTCCGTGATTATATTCACGTTGTTGACCTTGCAAAAGGACATGTAAAGGCACTTAAAAAAGTACTTGAGACGAAAGGAATAGAGGCATATAATCTTGGCACAGGTAAAGGGTATAGTGTATTGGAGATGGTAAAGGCTTTTGAGAAGGTTTCGGGTAAAAAAATACCTTATAAAGTGATAGGGCGTCGTCCTGGTGATGTAGCAATCTGTTTCGCTGATGTATCTAAAGCGAAACGAGAATTAGGATGGGAAGCGGAATATGGGTTAGAAGAGATGTGTGTAGATTCTTGGAGATGGCAAGTAAATAATAAAAATGGCTATCAAATGATTTAGGGTAGTTAGTAAAGTATTCTTTTATAGGATACTTTATTTTTATTGTATGTATATAATGAATTCTGTTTTTTATGATGTTACCTGAGGTCAGTAATATGCTCATTTTAGGAAAGAGAAATGAATGAAATATTACTGACCATAGTATTTCAATAGAATCATCTCTATTGAATGTATTTATAAATTGTTGATAGGAAAAAGAGACCTTTAATGAATGCGAACAAGTTGTTTATGATATACTGTATTACCTTCTTGGCTTGTATAAGGCGGTACGCTTCGTCCGAAACAATTTGCAATAATATTGGAGTGAGTAGGATAAGAAATACGAATTTCATACAAATTAATAGCTTCATCTAAATTAGCATAAAATACTGCTAGGTTGTTGCCTTGTAAAAGGTAGGGGAATTCTACTACTGTATCTTCACCAATTAGTACAGGTAATTTTACAGGATTAGAATAGTTAGACCAATCCCACACTTCTATATTTACGTAGTGTGCGTAATATGCATCTAAATTTACAATGTTTATTACTGCTGAAACTGTTGCAGGCTCTCTTGTTAATACACCTGTTGAATGAATAACAGATTGATGTGGATAATGAAGAGGCATAAATATCAGACCTTTCTAATTTAATATGATTGTACAATATTCTATGCAGATCATTGATAGAATGAGATAGGGAAAATGCATTATTCTAGTAATTTTTTATAGAAATAAAAAATGAAATATTGAATAATATTCCAGTACTTGTATCATTGGTAAAGTGCGTTTATAATCAAATAATCCTATTAGCTTTCTGATTGCGTTACGCATTATTGAAAGCGTTTTTATTATGTGATACATTTCGATGGACATGATTACTGTATGACATGTATCGAAGGGATTTTTTTATCGTTTTTTAAGGTAGGAAGTCTGACTTATTTTCGAAAAAACTTTGTATGTAGTTGTAAGTAAGAAAGAGAATAAGGAATAGTATAATTTTTACAAGATGGGGAGGGACAGTGTGAAAATGTAAGGTTTTCACATGAGGATATATGGGTTACGTAGGATTATTACTTTCAGGTGCAGCTTTATTTTTAAATAGTCTTGTTATATTGGGAAAAATAGAGATGAAAAGCGCAGGTGTTTTTAATTTATTTGTAGGGGCATTACAAATTATTATACCGTTTTATTTAATTATGATTTCTGATCAAAGTAATTGGACGGTATATTCATATGCAGCTACTTTTTTATTTGGTTTAACTTATTTATATGTAGGCGTTACGTTTATTAAAGGAATGGATAGTAGTGGGCTAGGCTGGTTCTGTATGTGGGTAGCAATTATTGCTTTATTCTATATGGTCGTTTCATTTGTTCAATTCCATGATATTGTTAATGCGTTAACATGGTTTATGTGGGCATTACTTTGGTATTTATTCTTTGTGTTAAATGCGCAAAAAAAGAATATTAATCAATACCTTGGCAGAATTGCTTTTGTACAATCATGGGTAACATTGACATTGCCTTCACTCTTTTATTTTATGGGAGTATGGGGAGAGGGATTCGTATATGAACTATGGGTTTATGTATCCGTAATTTCCATTTTATACTTCTGTTATTGTATTTATAAATATCGAGTACGTTAATATATTTTCTGTAGAAAAGCATGGAATCGTTAAACTAATTCCATGCTTTTTATATATTAGCATTTATAATATAGAGGTAGTATTTTACAATTTATCAAAATGGGGATGATGAAGTTGAAAAAAGTATTGGTACTAGGGGGAACAAGATTTTTTGGTAAACATTTAGTAGAAGCTCTTTTGCAAGATGGACACGATGTAACGATCGCGACGAGAGGAATTACGGAAGATTCTTTTGGAAGTACGGTAAAAAGATTTATTGTAGATAGAGAAGACGAAAAACAACTAGCAGAGCGTCTAGAAGATAAAAGTTATGATATCGTATACGATAATTTATGCTATAGCTCGAATGCAGCGAAGATAATATGTGAAGTGTTACAAGGAAAAACAAAGAAGTATATTATGACATCTTCAATGGCTGTTTACGAGCCAGCGATAGGCTTGTTAGAAGAGAACTTTAATCCGTACGAGTATGCTATTACGTATGGAGATAGAAATGACTTCAATTATAGCGAAGGCAAGCGATTAGCCGAATCGGTTTTATTTCAACAAGCAACATTCCCAGTCGTTGCAGTGCGTTTTCCAGTTGTTATTGGAGAAAACGATTATACGAAAAGGTTACAATTTTACGTTGAACATATTGTGAGGCAAGAACCTGTCGCGGTGACTCATGTAGATGGAGAGTTGTCATTTATACATGAAGAAGCAGCAGGGGGATTTTTAGCCTGGTGCGGGACAGAAAGCATAGAAGGACCAATTAATGCTTGTAGCAACGGGATAGTTTCTACTGGAGAAATTATTCATTTCATAGAAGAAAATACGGGAATAAAAGCACTCGTTCAAGAAGTAGGAGATAATGTAGCGCCGTATAATGAAGTTATTAATTGTACATTACATAATGGAAAAGCTAGTGAATTAGGATACCGGTTCCGAGAGTTGAAAATAGAAATAGAACAAGTATTACGTTATTACATACATGCAATGGAATAATCATAAATCCCCCGGTGGCAATCCGGGGGATTCTGGAGGATTTCGACAATACTAATTTTACATTACCAAACTTACCTTATACGCACGACTAATGTTTTTGTGATTGAATTGCTTGCAAATACTTTTCATTTACCCGGTCCCAGTTCACTGTATGCCACCAGTTGGTAACAAATTCTGGACGCCGATTTTGATACTTTAAATAATAGGCATGTTCCCATACGTCGATGACGAGTAATGGAATTTTACCTTCTTGCAAAGGTGTATCTTGATTAGGTGTACTCATAACAGTAAGTTCTTCACCATCAAGGACAAGCCATCCATATCCACTTCCAAAACGACTAATAGCTGCTTTGGACAGCTGATTTTTTAAGTTGTCAAAGGTATTGAAATAATAATCAATTACTTTTGCAACGTCTCCATTAGGATCGCCGCCACCTCGCGGGCTCATTACTTCCCAAAAAAGACTATGACAATAATGTCCACCACCGTTATTTCTGATAGCTGTAACAATTTCTTTTGGTAAAGTGTCTAAATTACATAGTAATTCTTCTAAAGATTTATTATGTAATTCCGTATAGTTTTCTAAAGCGGCATTCAAATTATTTACGTATGTCGCATGGTGCTTCCCATGATGAATAGAAAGCGTGTTGCTATCGATATATGGCTCTAGTTCATCATAGTCATATGAAAGCTTTGGCAATTGAAATGAAGACATAACATTCCCTCCTTCCTTCTAAAAGTTGGTCTAGGTAAAAATACTTTACCTGAGTCAAAAATACACCTGTTTTTCATACAAGTCAATAGTAATCTCTTTAATTTTCTGAAAAATATTACAATAAAAGTAACACTTCGACTTTCATTTGTGACTCTTATTCTTTTTGCTTATACTGTAAAGTAGTAACGTTTTGTTGAAATAGAAGGAGATCGTTTATGAGTAAAACGAAACAATTAATAAAGGAAGCGAGTCATTTTATTACGATTTGCTATAAAGAGCTGAATAAAGAACAATTCATAGAAGAGCGCATGAAAGAAATTCAAGTTGAGATAGAGAAAACTGGTACGTATGAGCATACATTTGAAGAGCTTGTTCATGGATCTCGAATGGCATGGCGCAATAGTAATCGATGTATCGGAAGACTATTTTGGAGTAAGATGCACATATTAGATGCACGTGAAGTAAATGATGAGGAAGGTGTTTATAATGCATTAATTCATCATATTAAATATGCAACGAACGACGGAAAAGTTAAACCGACAATTACGATTTTTAAGCAATATCAAGGTGAAGAAAATAATATACGAATTTATAATCACCAATTGATTCGATATGCAGGATATAAAACAGAAATGGGAGTAATCGGTGACTCTCATGCCGCTGCATTTACGGATTTTTGTCAGGAACTTGGCTGGCAAGGAGAAGGTACGAATTTCGATGTATTACCACTTGTGTTTTCTATAGATAGAAATGCAACTGTATATAAAGATATTCCAAAAGAAGAAGTGAAAGAAGTACCAATTGAACATCCAGAATACCCGATTTCGTCGCTTGGAGTAAAATGGTATGGGGTTCCAATGATTTCAGATATGCGCTTAGAAATTGGAGGTATTTCCTATACGGCAGCTCCGTTCAATGGATGGTATATGGGAACGGAGATCGGGGCTCGTAACTTAGCGGATCATGATCGTTATAATTTACTTCCAGCTGTTGCGGAGATGATGGAGTTAGATACATCGAGAAACGGTACGTTATGGAAAGATAAGGCGTTAATTGAATTAAACGTAGCTGTTTTACATTCCTTCAAAAAACAAGGAGTTAGTATTGTAGATCACCATACAGCTGCACAACAATTTCAACAATTCGAGAAGCAAGAAGCAGCATGTGGACGGGTTGTAACAGGCAATTGGGTGTGGCTCATTCCACCGTTGTCACCAGCTACCACTCATATTTATCATAAACCGTATCCAAATGAAATTTTGAAGCCGAATTTCTTTCATAAATGATATTTAGTATAGTTTTTTATGCAAAATATAATTTTTTTTAATTACTGTTACGTAGCAAATGGAAGCCTTTACTCTCGGTTATTTTTGGAAGGAGCTTTTTGAACCAAGGAGTTCCTTATGTTATAATCAAATTTCTGTTTCGAAGACCTTATAGAAATATAAGGTCTTTTGTTTTGCTTTTTTATGTAATAGGAATAGAAATTTTCTTTTAAATAAGGGATTTAGCATATTTTTAGGGACAACATAAGTGTGTAGAAAATCGATGAATTGTTATGCTTATATAATCATTATGTTTTGGGTGTAAACGATAAAACATAATAAAGTTGTTTTTTTAGATTGCTGAGGAAGGAGGAAGTGTAAATGAGAATGAAGAGTCGAAAAACGGATTGGCCTGTATTTCTTATTAGTGGTGGCTCACTTTTATTATTTGTAATTGCAGTTATTTTAAATAAAAGTTACGTAGAGGGAGTCATTAATAGCAGTTTTGCAGCTTCAATTAAATATTTTGGTGCCTTTTGGCAGGTTTTATTAATTGGTACATTTATTGTGGCAATGTGTATGGCGTTTTCGAAATATGGGAGAGTTAAACTTGGGGGGCTAGAAAAACCTGAGATTAGTACGACAAAATGGCTCGCTATTATTATGTCTACATTACTTGCCGGAGGTGGCGTTTTTTGGGCAGCTGCAGAGCCGATGTACCATTTGATGACGGTGCCACCAATACATGAAGGTATAACTGCTGGAACGAAAGAAGCGGTAATGCCTGCTTTAGCACAAAGCTATATGCACTGGGGTTTCCTCGCTTGGACGATTTTAGGTACAATTAGTGCGGTAGTTATGATGTACGGACATTATCATAAAGGTATGCCGTTAAAACCTCGAACACTTTTATATCCTATTTTTGGAGAGAAATTGCGAAAGAGTTGGCTTGGAACAATGATCGATGTATTTGCTATTATTGCGGTAGCTGCAGGTACAATTGGTCCAATCGGATTTTTAGGACTACAAGCAAGTTATGGGTTACAAGCATTGTTTAACATTCCTGATGTGTTTACTACTCAATTAGCCATTATTGTTTGTGTAGTAGCTGTTTCTACTATATCTGCGGTAACGGGAATTGATAAAGGGATTCAAATTATAAGTAATTTAAATGTTAGGTTAGCAGTTTTATTAATGGTATTCGTATTACTGTTTGGACCAGGTGGGTTTATTATTGATTCATTTGTTTCTTCGTTTGGATTTTATATAAATGAATTTATTCCAATGAGCACATATCGTGGTGATACAGGTTGGTTAGGGTCGTGGACAATCTTTTTCTGGGGATGGTTTATTGGATATGGACCGATGATGGCAATTTTAGTGAGCCGTATTTCAAGAGGGAGAACAATCCGAGAAATCATTGTTGCAATTGGAATTATTGCACCTATTATTACAACGTTTTGGTTTACTATACTAGGGGGATCAGGTGTATTTTATGAGTTAATGAAGCCTGGTTCTATCTCGACCGCATTAAGTGAATCTGGTATGCCAGCGGCTATGATTGCAATTACAGAGCAACTGCCACTATCTAATATTATTGGACCTGCATTTCTTTTATTAACAATCTTATTTGTAGTGACAACAGGAGATTCAATGGCTTATTCGATTTCAATGGCAGTGACTGGAGATGGAGATCCTAGAATTAGCTTGCGAGTATTTTGGTCACTTATTATGGGAACAGTTGCAGCGATTCTTTTATACATGGGTGAGGGAAGTATTAATGCATTACAATCATTCATCGTAGTAACAGCTGTCCCGGTATCCATTCTGTTATTCCCAATGCTATGGCTAGCGCCTAAAGTTGCAGGGGAATTAGCCTTAAAACAAGGTATTGTAAAAGAAGAAGAGAAAACTTCCTTCTTGTTCCAAAAAGCTAGTAAATCAAAATAAATAATTGTAGTTATATAAAAAGAGGGAGCATTTCATTTGAGATGCTTCCTCTTTACTATTTATTTAACTACTTTTCTCGAAGGGGATCATATTCTGTACAGTTTCAATCTATTCTAATACTTTATCTTTCGTCTCTGGGACACATAGTAGCATTGTAACTAAACCGATTGGATAAATAATGAAGATGAGAGATAGTGCTCCCATTAAATTTCCACCTGCAGCAAGTAAGCCGATAATAACAGGCCCAAATCCAGCTAAACCGCGTCCTGTTCCGAAAATAAAGTTCTCTGCTGTCGAGCGAGCTTCAGCAGGATAGTTTTCAGCTAAAACTGCTCCGAATCCTCCCATCATGCCATTGGCAAAGAATCCAAGCAATGCACTTCCCCATAACAATGATGTTGAGTCTGTGAATAAGAAGAAGTAAATGAGACAGTATATAGTACCACCGACATAATAGATTGTAAAAGTTTTACGGCGACCAATTTTATCGGCTAGAATACCAAAAGTCGCAATTCCAATTAGCATGCCGATCGTAGAGATGAACATCCAACCGCTCGCTTTTGCTAAAGTGTAGTTATATTTATTTGCTAAAATAGTTGGCATCCATGTGAAAATTCCATAATATCCGAAGTTCTGGATGAATGACATAATAATAAGACCAATTGTTGTTATCGTTACTTTTTTATTGGCAAATAACTTTCGAAGTGGGAACTTTTTCATTTGCTTTAGTTGTTCTGCCTCAGTAGTTGTTAAATTGCCTTCAGCTTCTTTTTGTAACAATTCTTTTTTGTATCGTTGTTTTTGTTCCCATATTTTCGGTTCACTTAAACTTTTGCGAACATAGACAGCTAGTAAAGCGGGAATGAGTCCAAATAAGAAAACAGCTCTCCATCCGAAATGCGGGACGATAAATGCTGGAAGGAGTGAAGCGACTAGTACGCCAAATTGCCATCCAAGTGCAACAACGGATGTCGCCTTAGCACGCATTTCTTTAGACCATGTTTCAGTTACGATGGCCATCCCAATCCCGAATTCACCACCAACTCCCATTCCAACTAAAAAGCGAAGAATTAATAATTGCCAATAATCTGTTGCGAAATAAATAAGTGCTGTTGCTAGTGAGAATAGTAAGATTGTAAAGGCCATCGTACGGATACGCCCAAATAAATCAGCAATAAATCCAAATAAATAAGACCCGATCAGCATTCCTATTGTGGTAGCTAATGTTAAGTTTCCACCTTCAACAGGGCTTAAATGAAATTCTTTTAAAATGTAGACGAGTACGAAAGATAAGAGCAACATATCTAAACCTTCTGCTGCATATCCTAGCGCAGAGCCAAATAATGTTTTATATCTTTTCTCTTTCGTCTCCTCTGTTGTTGATTGTACATCGGTAGTGACGTTCATCATTACTCCTCCTTATTTTCTTCTACAGTCGCTATGGAAGAATAACAAAAGGCCTTCTCACCTGATATGATGAGAAGGCCAAAAAAGCATACGTATCCCTAAAAAAGACCATACGTATAGTATATTCCGACTTCCTTCTCAACCTCACGGGGTTGGGTTAAAGGACTGTATTATATTACCTTATTTTTAGCACTCTTCTATTAGATTGTCAAATAAAGAGTGTATTGTTATGTGTAAAATATTTCAAAAGATACTTCATTCTCCTTGACGCCCACTTCATTATTTTCCCATAATAAAACTAACTCATATAAAAAGGAATGAATCACAGATGCTAAATTTAGTACTTATGATGATTGAACGTGTCGGACTTATTGTTATTTTAGGGTTTTTACTTTCTCATATTAAAACGTTCAGGCGCCTTCTTCATAGACAAGATGGGTATGTAGATAAGCTTAAGCTTATTTGTATTTTTTCAGTGTTTACAATTGTAAGTAATTACACGGGAATTGAAATTGCAGGGAATACAATTATGAATGAAAATTGGCTACAAGGTGTTTCATCATCGAGTACAATTGCGAATACACGTATTATGGGTGTTGGGATTAGTGGATTGCTTGGTGGTCCTATCGTCGGAATTGGAGTAGGATCGATTGCTGGTATTCACCGTTATATGCTTGGCGGGACGACAGCGCTAAGTTGTGCAATTTCGTCAATTTTAGCAGGTGTTATAACGGGGTATATTGGATACATTTTTAAAAAATATAATCGTACAATTACGCCTAAGTTTTCGGCGGTTTTAAGCGTGTTTATCGTTTCTTTAGAAATGATTATGATCCTATTAATCGTAGAGGATGGAATTAGTATCGTGAAAACAATTGCGATACCAATGATCCTTGTAAATAGTTTCGGAAGTTTTATTTTACTTTCTATGATACAAGCTATTTTGCGCCAGGAAGAGAATGCGAAAGCTTTGCAAACACATAAGGTATTACGAATTGCTGATAAGACATTACCATATTTTCGCCAAGGATTAACAGAAGAGTCTTGTAAACATGTGGCACAAATTATTCACCGCTTTACGGGAACGGATGCGGTATCCTTAACAGATACAGAGAAAATATTAGCTCACGTTGGATTAGCATCAGATCATCATATTCCTTCTCACAGTTTAATAACAGGTTTATCGAAAGAGGTTTTACATACAGGGAAAATAATGAAAGCGAAATCACGTGAGGTTATTAATTGCCAACATGAAGGCTGTCCTCTGCAAGCAGCTATTGTTATTCCATTAACGTCACATGAAAATACGATAGGGACATTAAAACTGTATTTCAAGAACCCTAACCAGTTAAGTCGTGTTGAAGAGGAGCTAGCAGAAGGGTTAGCAAAAATATTTTCCACGCAGCTTGAATTAGGTGAAGCTGAGTTGCAAAGCAAATTATTACAAGATGCAGAGATAAAGGCATTACAAGCACAAATTAACCCGCACTTTTTATTTAATGCGATTAATACAGTATCAGCTTTATGCCGAACAGATGTAGAAAAAGCAAGGAAGTTATTATTACAGCTTAGCGTGTATTTTCGTTGTAATTTACAAGGGGCACGTCAGTTATTGATTCCGCTAGAACAAGAATTAAACCATGTACATGCATATTTATCATTGGAACAAGCACGGTTCCCAAATAAGTATGAAGTGAAGATGTACATTGAGGAAGAGTTAAAGACGACTTTAGTTCCACCATTTGTACTGCAGCTATTAGTTGAAAATGCATTGCGCCATGCTTTTCCGAAAAAGCAGCCAGTGTGCGAAGTTGAGGTACATGTGTTTGAAAAGGAGGGGATGGTGCATTTTGAAGTCCAAGATAATGGACAAGGGATTGAGAGTGAACGTCTCGGACAATTAGGAAAAATGGTAGTTCCATCACAGAAAGGGACTGGAACGGCTTTATATAATATTAATGAACGACTTATCGGGTTATTTGGGAAAGAGACAATGCTTCAAATTGAAAGTGAATTAGAGCAAGGGACAAAGATCCTCTTTGTAATTCCGAAAAAAGTAGGGGAGGAAAAACGGAGTGTTAAAAGTATTAGTAGTTGATGATGAAATGTTAGCGCGTGATGAATTGAAATATTTATTAGAGCAAACGAAAGAAGTAGAGATAATTGGTGAGGCGGATTGTGTAGAGGATGCATTAGAGGAATTAATGAGAAACAAGCCAGATATTGTGTTCCTAGACATTCAATTATCTGATGATAACGGATTTGAAATCGCAAATATATTAAAGAAGATGAAAAATCCCCCTGCAATTGTCTTTGCTACTGCCTATGATCAATATGCATTGCAAGCATTTGAAGTAGATGCGTTAGACTACATTTTAAAGCCATTTGATGAAGAACGTATCGTACAGACATTAAAGAAATATAAAAAGCAAAAACAAATAAAATTAGAAACAAAACAAGAAGTAAAGAGTATAGACGTAACGACCGAGATGCATAAATTAGCATTACCAATTGAAGAATCGATTGTACTTGTGAATATTGAAGATATTATATATGTAGGACTTGTAGACGGAAAGGTGACAGTAAAAACGACGAGAGAAACATATGTAACACACGATACACTTGTCATTTTGGAAAAAAAGTTGCCGCAAGCAAGTTTTATGCGTGTCCATCGTAGTTTTATTGCAAATATTAATCATATTACAGAAATACAACCATGGTTCAATTCTACATATAATTTAATTATGAAAGAAGGATCAAAAGTACCTGTTAGCCGTACATATGCAAAAGAACTCAAAAAGCTACTTCGTATTTAAGAAGTAGCTTTTTGTATTTCATCTGCCTATTTCTGTAACTAATTTTGTATATTTGACGTTCTGTTATGTAAACGCTTACAGTTTTGTTTGTATCTTATACAATTAAGGTACCAAATCGAAAGAGGTGGCCAAAATGAGTACGAAAAAAGTATATAGTTTCTTATCACAAGCATTCATATTTTCAGCTATTATGTTAGTTTCTAATATTATTGCAACACATTTACCAATTCCGATGCCTTCATCAGTGATCGGATTAGTTATTCTATTTAGCTTATTATGTTTAAAAGTTATTAAATTGGAACAAGTTGAATCACTCGGAACAGCTTTAACAGGTATTATCGGATTCCTTTTCGTTCCATCAGGTATTTCGGTTATTAATTCTCTCGGTGTAATGGGACAATATTTTGTACAAATTTTAACTGTAATTGTTGTTGCAACAATTATTTTACTCGCTGTAACAGGGTTATTTGCACAATTCATTTTAGGAAAAGATGACAAAGAAATAGAAGATACGAAAGAATTGAAAGTAGTAAATAAAGGACGCAAGCACGGAAAAGTTGCGTAACCAATTCAGTATATATTGTTAGGAGGGAATGAACATGGCAAGCACAATGACTCCATATTTCGGAATCGTAGTTTCATTAATTGCATACGGAATCGGAACATTATTATTTAAGCATTCAAAAGGATTCTTCTTATTCACACCATTATTCGTAGCTATGGTATTAGGGATTGTCTTTCTAAAAGTAGGTAACTTTACTTTTGAAGAATATAATACTGGCGGAAAAATGATTAGTTTCTTCTTAGAACCAGCAACAATCGCGTTTGCAATTCCATTATATAAACAAGTGGACAAGTTAAAAAAATATTGGTGGCAAATTTTATCGGCTATTGTGGTTGGATCTATTTGCTCAGTAATTGTCGTGTTCATTGTTGCAAAAGCAATTGGTCTAGATACAGCGGTAATGAATTCAATGTTACCACAAGCAGCAACAACAGCAATTGCGTTACCGATCTCTGAAAGTATTGGTGGTATACCAGCAATTACATCGTTTGCAGTTATTTTTAACGCGGTTATTGTATACGCATTAGGAGCATTATTCTTAAAAACATTTAGAGTAAAGCATCCAATTGCAAAAGGTTTAGCACTTGGAACAGCGGGTCACGCATTAGGAGTGGCAGTAGGAATTGAAATGGGTGAAGTAGAGGCAGCTATGGCAAGTATTGCTGTAACAGTAGTGGGGGTTGTAACTGTAGTTGTCATACCGATGTTTATGCCATTCATTGGCTAGTAAAACTTACTTAAAAAATGAGAAAAGCAAGCTATTTGTAGGACAGATTTCTACTGATAGCTTGCTTTTTATGTTACAGTAGTGGTAAGACCTATTTTAATAAAATGTAAGTTTCCTTAAATCTTCATTAATACTGTGTAGAATACGTTTTGAATTAGGTCATTGTATTGTAAAATAAGAAGTAAGCTACTATAGGATCTGCTAAGGGAGATCTATAATAAGCTTGTAAAAATCTTTATATGAATAAATAATTAAAGGTAGAGAAGAGAGAAAAAATCTACTTATTAACGTTTTACTTTATAGGACAGGAGAGAGTACTCGTCGATTATGCAAATAAAAAACCTGTTTCAAAGCAAAGGATTTCAGAGGTTTCTCGTATTAGTAATACTTGCTCTCGTGTTATACGGGCTGCAAAGTATGTTGAATTTAATTTTAATTACGTTTATTCTCACGTATTTAATGGATCGATTCCAAAAGTTTATTTCCCGCAAATTAGATCATTTCATGCCCATTAACCGAAAAATTATTATAGCATTTCTATATGTAATGTTAATTGGTGGAATTGCTATTACGCTATTTAAATATTTACCAGTATTAACGATACAAATTTCACAATTGATTTATCAATTTAACGTATTTTTAAGAAACCCACCGGATAGTGAATTAATTAAGTATGCAGTTAATGCTGTTAATCATATGGAACTTTCGAAATATGTAGGACAAGGCGTTGACATTTTGTATAAATCGATTACGAATGTTGGGAAATTTGGCCTTCAAGTGTTACTTTCTTTAATTTTAAGTTTATTTTTCTTATTGGAGAAAGCTCGTATTGTTGCTTTTACTGCAAAGTTTAAAGAAAGCCGACTTGCAATTTTCTATACTGAAATTGAGTACTTCGGTAAGAAATTTGCACGTTCATTCGGAAAAGTAATCGAAGCACAATTTTTAATTGCAGTTGTTAACTGTGTTTTATCCGTTATTGCACTATGGATATTAGGATTTCCGCAATTATTAGGTTTAGCGTTAATGATCTTCTTGCTCGGTTTAATTCCAGTAGCTGGGGTTATCATTTCGTTATTCCCGCTTTGTATGATTGCTTACAATATCGGCGGTATTATGTACGTTGTTTATATTTTAATTATCGTAACAGTAATTCATGCACTTGAAAGTTACGTGCTAAATCCGAAGTTTATGTCGCAAAAAACAAATTTACCGATTTTCTATACATTTATGGTATTAATCTTCTCAGAACACTTCTTAGGTGTATGGGGACTAATTATCGGTATTCCAATCTTCATTTTCTTATTAGATGTTTTAGATGTAACAAGTGATGAAATGGAGCAGGACTTGGAAAAAAACAAGGTGAAGTAAAGAAAAAGCATCGATGTTCGATGCTTTTTCTTTTATAACATGATGTTTTTTATGCCATACTGTAAGCAGAAGATAGAATAGGGGTGAAATAATGGCTGTAAATGAAAAGGTAGAGTTAGCTACATTTGCTGGAGGATGCTTCTGGTGTATGGTTTCGCCATTTGAAGAGATGGAAGGGATTATAAAGGTTGTTTCTGGCTATACAGGTGGTCATAAAGAGAATCCAACGTATAAAGAAGTATGTTCAGAAACGACGGGACACTATGAGGTAGTACAAATTACATTTGACGCAAATAAAATGCCGTATGAAGAGTTATTAAATATATATTGGAGACAAATTGATCCGACTGATATAGGTGGACAATTCCACGATCGCGGACAGTCTTACGAAACGGTGATTTTTTATCATAATGAAGAACAACATAAAAAAGCAGAGGCTTCAAAAGAAGAGCTTGCAAAGAGTGGACGCTTTTCAAAGCCGATTGCGACTCAAATATTATCAGCTACTACGTTTTATCCGGCTGAGGAATATCACCAAGGATATCATAAGAAAAACACATTTCGTTACGAGTTATACCGTAAGGGTTCAGGGCGAGATGCGTTTATTAAACAACATTGGCCAAAAGATAATGCTCATTTAAAAGAAGAACTCAATGAGATGCAGTTTTATGTAACACAGGAAAATGGTACAGAACCACCATTTCGAAATGAGTATTGGAATCATAAAGAAGAAGGTCTTTATGTAGACATCGTTTCAGGTGAGCCTTTGTTTACTTCTATAGATAAATTTGATAGCGGGTGTGGATGGCCTAGTTTTATGAAGCCAGTTATGTCAGCAAGTGTGAAAGAAAAAATGGATGTGAGTCATAATATGACGCGTACAGAAGTGAGAAGTAAGGAAGGAGACTCACATCTGGGGCACGTATTTCCAGACGGTCCAGGACCAGATGGTCTTCGTTACTGTATTAATTCCGCAGCTCTTCGATTTATTCCAAAAGAGGAATTAGAAAAAGAAGGTTATGGTGATTTTCTAATCTTGTTTGGAAATAAAAAATAACCTCGCAGTTAGCGAGGTTATTTTTTTGTTATTTTGCTTTTTTCTTTTTGAACTTGCTTAATACTTCATAAACGATTGGAACAATAAGAAGTGTTAATAACGTTGAACTTGTTAATCCACCAATTACTGTTACACCAAGGCCTTTAGAAATTAAGCCGCTACCTTCAAATCCTAATGCAAGCGGGATAAGAGCCCCGATTGTTGCAATTGCAGTCATTAAAATAGGGCGAAGGCGTGTAGCACCAGCCTCTAATAAAGCTTCACGTGTTGATAGACCTTCATTTTCTTTATGAATAACGCGGTCGATAAGCACGATTGCGTTTGTTACAACAATACCGATTAACATAAGCGCACCAATCATTGCAGATACACTTAACGTTTCACCAGAGATTAATAAGGCAACAAGAGCTCCGATAATTGTAAATGGTAGCGAGAATAAAATTGCGAATGGTGCAAGAGCACCGCCAAATGTAACGACAAGAACGAAGTATACAATGGCAATCGCAGCTAACATCGCTAAGCCAAGTTGCTTGAATGATTCTTCAATATCTTTTGTAACGCCGCCCATAGAAACATCTACGCCCGAAGGAAGAGCCATTTTATCTACTTCTTTTTGAACAGCGGCAGATGCTTTTGAAACGTCATCAGATATTAGTTTTGCGCTTACTTCCGCATAAACGCGGCCATCGCGGTGTTTCACTGTATTAGAAGTTTCACCTTCTTTTACAGTCATAACATCTTTCACAGCCACTTCAGTACCAAGTGGTGTTGTAATTTTTCGATTTGTTAAGTCATCGATTGTTTCATAATTTTGTTTTTCAGCTTCTACATATACATTGACATCTTTACCGTCTTTTTTAATTGTTGTCAGAACAGGGCGATCATGTTGATTAGAGAGTCCCATTCCAATTTGTGCAGCCGTTAGACCCATTTTACTTAGTTTTTCTTGATCTGCGACTAAAGTATACTCTGCGTACGTTTTTGCAATACTGGAGTCTATATCTTTTAAGTCTTTATTTTTTTTCATGATAGTTTGAATATCTTTTACGACAGGCTTAATGTCTTCCGAGCTATCTCCGTAAACGTATAGTTTAATTTCATTACTACCGCCACTTGCTCCGAAATCTTGGTTTTTCCATTCGCCTTTTCCAGACATCTTCTGTAAATCTTTAACGACTTGTTCTTTCTCTTTTTCGAAGTTTTTCGTGTCGTTATCATATTGCACGAAGAACATTGCCTGGTTGGATTGACCAGGACTCATTGGGTTTTCGCCACCTAATGAGAATTGAATTGTTTTGACGTCTTTATTATCTTGGAAGTGCTTCTCAGCTTTCGTTGCAATTTTTTCAACGTCTTCTAACGTTTGCCCTGGTTCAGGGTTGTATGTTGTAATGATCATCTTTTCTTCTTCAGATGGTAAGAAACTTACACCGATAATTGGCACTAGTGCAAGACTACCAACTAATAGAAGGACAGCGATACTTGATGTAATAATTTTGTGATTTAAAGCCCATGCAAGTATGCGTTTATACCCGTTTGCTAATTTACTTGGTTTTTCTTCATGATGTACTTCTTTTTCCCTCATGCTCTCTTTCTTAAATAAAGAGTGAGCTAGCATTGGTACGATTGTAACTGCTACTAGTAATGATGCTAATAAAGCGAAGACAATAGTTAAGGCAAATGGTAAGAACATTTCACCAATCATACCTTTTACTAGCCCAAGCGGTAAGAATACAGCAATGGTTACGATAGTAGAAGACATAATTGGGACAAACATTTCCTTCGTAGCTTCACGAATTAAATCTTTTCCGCGCAGTTTCTCTTCTGATAACGACATACGTCGGTAAATATTTTCAATAACAACAATGGAGTCATCAACAACACGCCCGATAGCGACTGTCATCGCTCCAAGTGTCATAATGTTAAGCGTAATATCCATTTGCTTTATGACTAATACAGCAATTAATAAAGAAAGTGGTATAGAAACGACAGAGATTAATGTTGTTCGGATATTTCGTAGGAACAACATAATAATAACAATCGCAAAGATAGCCCCGAAAATGGCTTTGCTCAGCATTGTTTCTACTGATTTCTCAATAGGTGCACCTTGGTCGAATGTTGAGATGATTTCTAAGTCTTTATATTTTTTCTCAAGGTCTTTTACTTTATCTTTCACTGCATTTACAACATCAACCGTATTTGCATCAGCGGCCTTCACAATTTGAATTCCAATTGCTTCTTTTCCATTCGTTCGAGAAATAGATTCTGCTTTCCCAACTTCTTTAATGTCAGCAATTTCGTCTAATGTAACGGTTGGAATTCCATTCATAGCGGCTGGATTCATTTGCGGCGTTTGTGCACTAGCTCCAGCATTTTGACTACCTTGAGCGCTAGGGGCTGAAGGTACAGCTGGGATTTTTAGCTCTTTTAATGCTTTAATTGTTGTAATATTTCCATCTACAATAACTGATTTTTCCGTGTCTTTAAATGTATATAAGCCAAGTGGTAAAGATACATCCGATCCTTTAATCACATTTTTTACAGTATCTTCACTTAAACCTAATTCTTTCATCTTATCTTTTTTGAAGACAAGTTGTACTTCATCTACTTGTTGACCTGAAATTTGAACAGATGCGACTCCATCAAGTCCTTTTAAACCTGGAACAACATTCTTTTCTACATTCTCAGTTAAGGTAGCTAAAGATTCATTTTTACTTGCTACGCTTAACGAAATCACTGGAAAGGCATTGAAGTTTACACGTGAAACCTTAGGGTCCTTTACGCCTTCTGGCATCTTCACGTTTGCGAGAGCTTCTTTAATTTCTGTTTCAGCTTTTTCCATGTTTTTATCAAAATCATATTCTACCTGAATAGAAGATGCGTTTTGAAAAGATGATGAGCTAACAACATTTACACCACTTAAATTTTGTAGTTGCTCTTCCATCGGTTTTGAAACTTTGTCAGCTACTTCTTCTGGTGTAGCACCAGGATAAACCGTAGTTACTGTTACAACCGGTGTTGTAATATCAGGAATTGTTTCCAGCTTCATATTCAGCCCAGAATAAATACCTGCAATGGTAACAATAATGGTTAGTAGCCAAACTGCGAACTTATTTTTTAACGAGAAATTAATGATTTTGTTCATGTTTGCGCTCCCTTTGTATTGTATTGACCAACTGGTCAGTCTAATACATAATATAACTGACTGATTGGTCAGCCGTCAATGAAAAGGGATGGTATAATAAATTCATAATAAGATGCGAGATTAAATTTAGGAGAGACATGATATGAAAGAAAAAGAGCGTTTAATTATAGAGATGGCTATGAAGTTATTTGCGACTAAGGGTGTAAATGCGACATCAGTACAGGAAATTGTGACAGCTTGTGGCATATCTAAGGGAGCTTTCTATTTATACTTTAAATCGAAAGATGAGCTTTTATTAGCAACACTTCGATATTACTATGACAAGATTCAAAAAAAAATGATGGATATTGAAAAAGAATCATTATTACCACGTGAAAAATTTGCAAAACAATTGCATTGCCAGTTTAACGATATACAAAAGCATAAAGAATTTATTATTATGCATGCGAGGGAAAATGCTATACCTTTTAATAAAGAAGTAGAAGAGTTTATGATGAGGATGAAGTTAGAGTCTCACGCATTTTATCGGAATAGTTTATTGTCTATTTATGGTGAAAAGGTTATGCCTTATTTATTAGATTTAGTCATTATGGTAGAAGGCATATGCCGTGGATATTTAGAGTTAATTATTTTACAAGCGTCAGAAATTGACTTATCTTATGTTTCTGCTTTTATTTTGAAAAGAGTAGATGATTTAGTAGATGGATTGGTAGGATCTTCGGAAGAACCTGTGTTACATGAAGAAAAGCTTGGAGAATTTCTTTGCAAATCAGAGCTTATTAAGGAGCAGGTTAAGGAACACTTTTTAAAAGAAATTATCGTTTTTAAACGTACATTAGCTGATCAATTAGAAGATGAGGAATTACTTGTGACATTAGATGTTTTGGAGGCAGAAATGAGATTGCAAAATCCAAGAATTCCGGTCATTCAAGGGATGTTATCTAATTTAGAGGTATATCCAAATTTAAAAGAATTTCGTTTGAGGCTTATGGGGTATTACAATATAAAAAGGTAACAATGATAGTTTTCATTGTTACCTTTTTTATTATGCATTCACTTTTTCTTTTGTTCGTGTAGTCTCTTCTTGCTCAATATTGATTGTTTCTTTTACGATATAAATCGGACGGTTTTTACTCTCGTCATAAATACGAGCAATATATTGGCCAACGATTCCAAGACCAAGTAACTGAATACCGCTAAAGAATGTAATAGCAACCATAATAGATGCCCAACCTGTTTGCGTACCAGTGCCAATAATTTTCACAGTAATTGTATATAGTAAGACAATTATTGAAATAAGAACTGATAATAAACCTAAAGACATAACGATGCGTAATGGTTTTGTCGAAAATGCAATAATGCCATCAGATGCAAATTTAATCATTTTCTTCAATGGATATTTTGTTTCACCAGCAAAGCGCTCATCACGTTCATATTCAACATACGTTTGACGGAAGCCAACCCAAGACATCATACCGCGGATGAAGCGATTTCGTTCAGTCATTTGATTGAAAACATCAGCTACTTTGCGATCGATGATTCTGAAATCACCAGTATCTTTTGGGATATCGATATCAGACATATAGTTTAAGAATTTATAGAAATATTTAGCTGTTAAAAGTTTAAACCAAGTTTCACCTTTACGTTGTTTACGTTTCGCATAAACAACTTCATATCCTTCTTCCCATTTTGCAATAAGTTCAGGAATAACTTCAGGTGGATCTTGTAAGTCTGCATCGATAATTACAATAGCGTCCCCTTTTGCAGCAGCAATTCCAGCTGTAACGGCTATTTGGTGTCCAAAGTTACGTGCGAAATTGACGATTTTTGTACGGTAATCATTTGCTGCAATCTCAGATAAGATTTCCATTGTACGGTCTGTACTACCGTCGTTTACAAAGACAAATTCGTAATTAATATCATTTTGAAGCATAACGGACTTTAGACGGTTATAACATTCCTGCGCTACTTCTTCCTCGAAGTACATAGGAACTACAACCGAAATTAATTTTTGCATGTTGTATCCTCCGTAGTTTTAATAAGTTGTTTAAGTTTAATTAGTAGCCTTTTCAGTTTGGTTGAATGTCCAAATTTTATTAAGGACAAAATTGATAACCATTCCGACACCAATTGCGAAAATCTGTGCAATTAACGCATTAAGGGTAAGTTTATCTACTAATATAAATAAACATAATGTATTAAAAGCAAATACAATTAAATTTACAGTTAGAAATTTAAAGAACATTGACGTGCTTTTATTATTAGGTTTAAACACCCAATTTTTATTCCAATAGTAGCTATTGGCAACACCAATTGAATAGGCAATGGTATTCGCAATCAGGTAGTTCATCCCAAATTTTAACAATATCCAAAAGCTAATAATTGTAATGAGCGTATTAAAGATTCCTACTAAACCAAACTTTAAGAGTTTCTCCATAATAGTATCCTCATCTTTATAAAATATATAAATAAAACAGGAAATGTAGAAAGGTTATTCGTACATAACAAATACTTATTATAGCATATTTTATGATGAAACGTTATTTATTTTGATTAGAGTGATTTTTTTAATAATTAGAAAAAATAGGTATTATATACAAAATATAGATAAATATATGATATGCTTTACGTACCACCGACAATTAAAAAGTATAGTGCGAACAAAAATAATATGTGTATTTTTTGTTTTGTGGTAAAAATGAATAGTCCTAAATTTTCATTATGTTTTTGTAATGGAGATAACGTTATTTTGAATACTAATCTTTAAAGGAGTAAATTGTTTTGAAATTATTTTTTAAAGATATGTCTAATTTTTCTACACGTGCGGTATATGTTATATACGTTTTTTTTACTTTAGTATTACTTATTAATTATTTTTCAGATATTCAAAAGTATAATTATGTAACATTATTAGTGGGTGTTTTATTATTATCTACAGTGGGAAGTTTTATCCTTAGAAAAAGTTCGCTATATCTAGAAAAATTAAGTGAAAAAAAATGCTTTTTTGTTTTAGTAATCGTTTGTTTTACATTCAAATTAGCGTGGGTGCTTAGGTACCAAATTCAACCATTGGTTGATTATGCTACGTTTTATTATACTGCAGAAGCACTAAGTGAAAACTTTGTCATTGATAATAGATACATCGCATTATTTCCACATATTTTTGGATATGCTTCGTTTTTAAGTGTTTTCATGAAAATCTTTGGGTCTAGTTATATGATACCACCTATTTTAAATGTTATTTTAACTACAATATCAATGGGATTAATATATGCTATATCTAGAAAAATTGGTGGGGTTAAAACTGCAATAACAGCAAGTGTTTTATGGATAGCGTTACCTTCTCAAACGATTTATAATATGTTTGCAATGTCAGAACCGCTCTATTGTACAGTACTGTTGTTGATTTGGCTTATTATGATAATGACTCATGAAAAAATCGCCAATATAAATATAAAACGATTACTTGTTTATTCCGTTTTAATAGCAGCGTTACTTGCATTTATGAATATGGTGCGACCAATTGCAGCAGTTCCAATTATTGCTCTATTGATATGGTTTTTTATTATAGATACAAAGCATATAGGGAATAAAAAAATATGGTTAAATAAGATAACGTATGTAGGAGTTATTGTTGTAGGATACCTTATTTTTTCCTCAGTAATAAATCAGTATATAACAGTACGTTTAGGTGAAGAGATAGCGTCAACCCCAGGGTATAACATTTATGTAGGATTTAATGAAGAAAGCTCGGGGAAATGGAATCGACCCGATGCTGAACTATTGTTTCATTATAGTAATAAACCAGGATGGAATGCGAATGATGCTCAACAGAAAATGCTAGAAGAAGCAAAAGAGAGGATAAAAAATGATAATATTGATTTTGTGAAATTATTCTCCAATAAATTCTTTGAGCTTTTAGGTGAGGATAGTGCAGCAGTTTCCTATGCTGATTCTGCATTAGATCATATAGTACGATATACAGTAGCATCTAATATGTTTTATTACTTCTTAATTGTTACTTCATTAGTAGGTGTATTGGTGGCTATTAAAAATAAAAACAAATCGTCTCTATTTATTATTTGCTTATACGCGATAGGATTAATAATGGCACAGTTGTTAGTAGAAGTGGCATCAAGATATCATTATTCAGCCACCATTTCAATGATCATTTTGGCTGCATTTGGTATAAATCATGCTTACAATAAAAAAGAAAATATAGATATACATGAAAAGGCATGAGCACGGTATTGCACCGGGCTCATGCCTTTTTAGTTCGTTTTAATGTGTTTTGATGATTAACTCTTCACTGGTTAAAGTTTAATTTTGTACTTTGGAGATTTTTCTGTCTGATATAAATCGATAGCACAAATATAGTCCATAACTTTGAATGATTGTAAAGCTAGGAATGATAAAGTATCGATATCTTGTTTGGTATTCAATCAAGAAGTGAACAGTTACATAACCAATTATTAATAGTAAAAATATTGTGTAATGCGTGTTGTTTTGCTTAGTAAATATGAGATATAGAAGTGCTAGCGTACCAAATAGCATAGCTGTCATATACATATACTTTTCATATTTCGTAAGGTCATTTTGTAAAGTAATCATATTATTATCTGTATTCCCCAGTGTTAGTAGACTCCATGATGGAGCGGAGTCGTAATCTGCCCACATGAGTGTAAACTTATCACCGAATAACGATAAAACCTTCTGTGGATCAGCTAGTCGCTCTTGAATCAGTTTCTTTTCAGCGGCTTTTCGTTCTTCGCCAATCTCAAAGGACATCATATATTCTGCATCTGTTGTAGAATAACCACCTTTTGTTTCATGATTAAGTCCTACTGTGAATTTCCAGAGAGGATCACGGTTGGATAGTGGGTATTGTGTAATTCCGGCAGATATAAATGAATAACTTATAATGTAATGAACAAGGTAAAATACGACGAAAATCCCACAAAGTTTTTTAATAGAAGTGAAAATATCTCGTTTCGATTTCCCTAACATACCGTGTAAAAAGAAATAAATAGTTACTGCAATTAGGATGATGCCACCAAGTGGGCGCATAATGTCCCCTAAAGAAAGCGATATCCCTATAAAAATCCACATATATTTATGGCTTAAGCCTTTTGTAATTAATAAATAAAATCCAAGGTAAAATAGGAATGTGGCAAGGTGCTGATTTGTTAGGACTGAGCTTAATACAATACTTGGGATATATAATGCATATATTAATCCCGCCACGCGTCCAGTCCACTCATTAAATATGTGAGAAGTTATTTTGTAAACTAATAATGTTGTTCCTGTGCAATATAACACATTTAAGAACTTTAGAAAGAAAGTCCCCTCACCGAATACATTAATAATCAAAGCTTGGTACATTGTAAATCCAAGCTGATAAACCCAAGAAGTATAATATATGCTTTGAGCAAAACTAAAATCGCCTTTAGTTGCTTGCACGGCTCCATTGTACATCATAGCAAAATCGGATTCGATGGGAGTTTGGATATTAAGAAACCAGATGAATCGAATAGAGAAGGCTAAAATGATAAGCGAAATAGTGAATAGTAGTTTTGACATATATTTATTGGCAATATAGCCAATAAATATAAATAGAAGGCCTATTAAAATGATACTTGGGATTATAATAAGTAAACGAGTGTCGGCCTGTGCTCTAACCACGGATATTGAGTCCAATGTAATAGCTGCAGAAATAATTAGACATAGTACTAATAAACATTTCACAAAAAATGTATTGAGTTTTAGAAAAAATGTACTTTGCATTATATATAAAAACTCCTTATCAAACTTTATGGTATTTTAAAACGAAATCCCTTTGCACGCTAAATAGCAGTGTAAAGGGATATTTTTTAGGGGATTAAGAATTTTCTTGGGCCCATTTTTCTACATCCCAAGTTTTTGTTATCCAATCTTCATAAAATTCTGGTTCGTGGCATACAAGAAGAATTGTTCCTTTGTATGCTTTCATCGCTTTTTTCAGCTCATCTTTTGCCGTAACATCAAGGTGGTTTGTTGGCTCATCAAAGAGTAGCCAGTTACTTTCTTCGCCCATTAGTTTACATAAACGAACTTTTGCTTGTTCGCCACCGCTTAATTGATTCAGTGGACGAGAGATATGTTCGTTTTTTAAACCGCATTTCGCTAACATTGCACGTACTTGATGTTGGTCTAAGCTAGGGAATGTATTCCAAACATCATCAATTGGTGTTATATTATCAGCTTTTACTTCTTGCTCGAAGTATGATGGGTTTAAGAAGTCACCAAGACTTGTTTTTCCGCTTAATGGTTTAATTTTACCTAAAATCGTTTTTAATAGTGTTGACTTACCGACACCATTACATCCAACAATTGCAATTTTTTCACCACGTTCAATTGTCATTGTTAATTTTGGTAATAACGCATGTGTATATCCAATCTCTACATTTTCCCCTTCGAAGACAAATCGACTACTTGCGCGACTTTCTTTAAAGGAGAACTCAGGCTTAATAGCTGTTTCAGGACGATCGATACGCTCCATGCGATCAAGTTGTTTTTGACGGCTCTTCGCACGGCCTGTAGTTGAGTAACGGGCTTTATTTTTTGCAATAAAATCTTCTTGCTTTTTAATAAATTCTTTTTGTTTTTCGTAAGCATTAATATGTTGATTTTTATTAATTTCTGCTAGTTCTAGGAATTTTTCATATGTCGCTGTATAACGCGTCATTTTTGTAAACTCTAGATGGAAAATAACATCGACACATTTATTCATAAATTCCGTATCATGGGAAATTAATAGGAATGCATGTGGATATTCTTTTAAATAATTTGTTAACCAATGAATATGTTCAACGTCTAGATAGTTGGTAGGCTCATCTAATAGTAATACTTCTGGTTGTTCAAGTAGTAACTTTGCAAGTAACACTTTTGTACGTTGTCCGCCACTTAATGCGGCAACATCACGATCTAAACCAATTGCGTCAATTCCAAGACCGCGCGCTGCTTCCTCAATTTTCATATCTAATAAATAGAAACCGCCTGCTTCAAGAGCATCTTGTATTTCTGCCATTTGCTCAAGAAGCTCTTCTAATTCTTCAGGTGTAGCAGTTCCCATTTTTTCTGTAACTTCATTTAAAGCTTTTTCTTTTTCAAATAAAGGTAAAAATGCATCTGCTAATATGTCACGAATTGTGCGGCCAGGTGTTAAAATTGTATGTTGGTCTAAGTAACCATAATTTGTACCAGGTGTCCATTCAACTCGGCCTTCATCATGGATAAGTTGACCAGTAATTATATTCATAAATGTTGATTTACCAACACCGTTTGCTCCAACTAATCCAACGTGTTCTCCTGCGAGTAAGCGCATGGATACATCTTTAAATAATGTACGATCACCAAATGTATGGCCTAATTTTTCAACAGTTAATAAGCTCATAATGTCCTCCGTTCAATTCTAAATAGTGTCTTGAATCATGATACTAAATTCTTCGATATAATGCTATCATTTCAAAAATATATAATGTAATTGACCAGCGGGGGATGCAATTACAAAGAATGATGGGTTGCTTTTCCAGAAATAAGCGGTCAAGAGAAATAAAAAATAAGGTGTAACCATTTAATAAAAGTGGTTACACCTTGTTTTTTTATTTTAAATATCCACGAACAATACCGCGTAAGCGATTTGCGTGGAATTTACGCTTATCATTAGAAATGTTTTGTGTCATACGGAATGTTGCGGCAGCGACAGCACGTAAGAAATAAGGGAATCCATAGTGTAAGCGAATAACCCTACCAAAACCACCAGCATAAGAAATAGCACGTTTTAATGATTGTTCATTAATAATTTCCTCTTTTACAGGATGGTATACGAACAGATCTTTTCTAAATAAACCAGTGTAATTTTGTTTCATTCCACGTAGCACAAAGTCAGTTTCTTCACCAGCTCCATAAATCGTGCCAGAACCAACACCTAAATCTTCATCAAATGTACCTACATCTTGTACAAATTGCTTTGTGAAGAATAGCGTGAAAGAAGGTCCCATGAATCCATACTTATTATTTAAAATAATGTCTGTATCCGGTGCGTGTATTAAAGAACCCGTTCCTTCCACATTTGTAGTGTTTGTTGAGATGAAATGAACATCTTTATTAGAGTTGAAAGTTTCTAATATACTCTCTAAAACATTTGTTTCATAAATACAATCATCATCTGGAAAAGCGATGAAATCACCATCTGCTACTTTTAAGCCTGCATTTCGAGCTCTCGATAGGCCTTTAATAGGTGTATAAATGTAGTGAATAGAAAATTTATCTTTATATTCATCAAATAAATCAGAGATTGGCGTATCATTTTGATCTACTACGATAAGTTCAAAGTTTTTGTAAGTTTGTTGTTCAAGTGATTTTAGTAAGTCAAGAATATCATCACGTCTGCCACAAGTAGCCATGATTAAAGAAAATTTCAAGTTTAACAGCTCCTTTTAGAGATTGCGTTTAAGCTTTTTTGAATCGTGCCAGTATCTTTTCAAGTAGTGAAAAGAGAATTTCATCCTTTGTTATAAAGAGGATGAGAGCATATGTTAATCCACACGTCATTATTACTAGGATAACTTGTAGTATTTGTCCGGATACGAGCATATCAATAACGAATGCTATCGGTACAAATGTTAGTGAATAAAATAGATATTTAAGTTTTTGTATATCGAATAACGTATAATTCACTTTTAATTTCTTTTTCACATAAATATATTCAAATGTGATTAAGAAACAATTCGCAATTGTTGTTGTGAAAATTGCGGTTGTTGGTGTAAGTACATGGAAGTATATTAGTGCAATATTGGATGCTAAGTTGATAAATCCACAAATGAATAAAAATCGCACTAAAATGCTTTCTTTCTTTTTCACATAAATAATTTGATTCGATAAAATGGACTCAATACCGACTGTAATCATATAGAAGGCGAAAACAATTAATGTATTACCAGCCTCAGCAAATTGTTGTCCACCGTAAATAACAACAGCTCCATGAGCAATGAGCATTAAACCAATTGAGGCAGGGAATAGGGTAATGAAATATACTTTTGAAATTTTGTTTAATAATGATTCGTATTCCATTTCAGATGCGTTCCCTGATAAGTAAGACAGTCTTGGAACGGTTACTTGTACAACACTTAACATAAGTGTATTAATAATCATCATAATTTGAAAAGCCATTACGTAATATGCAACTTCTTCTTTTCCAACATATACCCCTAAAACAAGACGATCTAATTGAGTATATAAAATATTAGCATTTGAAAAAATTAAGACTAATAGTAACGGTTTCAAATGAGGAATAATCGTTAAGTCGGAAAAATCAAATTTCACTTGGCGTTTCACATATATAAAGCTAATAGAGTGGTTTAAAAATGTCGATAATACTAATAAACCAGCATATGTTTTGTAATCGTCGACCCCATGAATGAAAGAGAAAAGAAGTACGACATAGATTAATCGAACGATAACTGTTTTTTTAGTGATGAAGTCATAATTTTCATATGCTTCATTGAACCATTCCACATAAAACATATTAGATATAAAGTTAAAACCGAAAATAAGAAGAACAGGAAATAGACTTTCATGTCCGTATCCAATATAACTAAAGAGCACAAAGCCTGATAAAGCCAAAATACTAGTTGTGAAATTAATTACATAGAGACTTGTAAATAATTTAGAAACTTTCTTTTTATCGTTTTTAATTAAGCTAATTTCACGTAAACCATATTGATATACACCAAATACGGCGAACACGAAGAAGTAATTGAAAAAAGTTTCAGCAAGATTAACGGTGCCGATTGAACTTGCTCCTAACGTTCGATATGCGTAAGGACCAACTAAAATTGGAAGTATAATATTAAACGTGTTGAGCAGTATTTTATAAAAAATATTTGAAGCAATTGATTTCTGCATAATTTCACCTTTCCATTAAAATAATCCAGTTTCATTAAAATACTTGCTATGTCATAGTAAGGTTTTTTTACTAGAGTTAATTCTCTCAATATAATGAAGTGTAAGGTGTTTTCTACACTGTTTACAAATCCTTAAATTGTTTTGTTGACCACCCGTATAAGTGTACCCTACATAAACTTTGTAAAGCAACTGTTGATGGGATAGAAGCGTATTATAAAGTGAAACTTTAATCAGTGGGGTTTTGTTCATCTCACGTTGATTATCAGCCCTCACCAATCGGGCATTTACGGGAAACGGGGCTCCTGCCGAATTTTAAGATGGGAGTTTTACAGCTCGAAAATAGCGGGATAAATGAGATTTTATCAATTAGAAAAAGTTAATAGTGAGCGGGTATGTATAAAAATATTACATAATATGTGTGAAAAGGAGTAATGGTTGTATGAAGGTGTGGAATTGTTTATAAAAAATGAGCGAATATGTGATAGCTATTCGCTCAGAAGATGTTTTAATGGTGAAAGTCTATATACTCCAAGGTTTACTTAAAGTTAAAACTTCAGCCATTTCCTTGCTTTTTACACGTCCTTTTTTCCTGTTTTCTGCACGCTCAGAACCAGTTGTGTGTAGCCAATGTTCTTCTTCAGTTTCCGGTAGTACTTGTGGGACAGATGAAGGTTTTCCATCTTTTAATGCAACGAATGTAATGAAACATGTTGCAGCTATTCTACGTTCGCCAGCTAATAAATTCTCTGCAATTACTTTTACGAACACTTCCATTGAAGACTTTCCTGTATAACATACGAATGCTTCGTAACAAACAGAATCAGCTTGGTGAATTGGAGTTAAAAAATCAACAGAATCGATAGATGCCGTTACGCAATGTTTCCGGCTATGTCTTGCAGCTGCAATTGAAGCGATACTATCAATTTCTGCTAATAATTTTCCTCCGAAAAGTGTTTGATGATTATTTAAATCGTTTGGAAAAACACGTGTTGTTTTAATTGCTTTGGATTCTCGCATAAATTTCTTTTCCATATGGTCAGCCCCTATTTCCTGTTTTCAATCAGAATTCCATGTATTGTAAGTGGAGTACAAAAAATTAAAAATCGATAGATATTTAATGAAGTAAAGAATTCCAGAAGAGGGTTAGTAAAACTTCTGTATTTGTATTCATGTAACTGAAAGAAAATTTATTACTATATAAAGTGTAGTGTAAAAGAGGATTCGCTTACATTGCAAGTGAAAAAATTAGGACCCTGTATTTGTCATAGAAATTCCCTATCAGCTGTGTACCTATTCATGATAGAATCGTTTTGTTATGAATGGAAATAGAGGTGCAATGGACATATGAATCATATACAAACAAATTTTTCGTCTTTTTTCAGTAAAATAATGATTGGTGCGATGCTCGCATTTTTTGTTTATAGTTGTTGGTCAGCATTTGAAACAAGTAAACAATTTTTTGGCGACAGTACAACAAGTGTAACAATCGTATTGGTTATTTTTGTTATTCTCATGCTGTTAGTAGCATCGATTTTACAGTATCGTTTTACAGAAAAACAATTTCTTGTTTTTCTTATAAGTACATCTATAATTGTTAGGCTTAGTATGGTTCTATTTGTAGATGTTCCAATAATTGGTGATATGAAAGCTATGTTTGAGTCTGCAAAGCAGATTGCAATTGGTAATAACGTAGAGAACATAGCGCAGTTGCCCTTTATTATTTATGAATCAATTATTATTCGTGTATTTGGCGATACAGTATTCGCATTGCAGTTATTTAATATTTTATTTTGCACAGGGACTGCATTTTTCATTTATCGTATTGCAGCAATGGTTTTTGGAGAAGAATGCGGCCGTATTGCCTCTGTATTTTACGCTTTATATATTCCGAATATATTTATGAGTTCCTTATTAACATCAGAATCGCTCGCAATATTTTTATTTTATTTGGCTTGTTACATACTTTTATATAAAGGTTTAGATCATCCTTATATGTGGGTACTTTCAGCAATTTTATTTGCATGTAGTAATATGATTTTCCCAATGGGGTTATTTCTTCCTATTTTTATTGCTGTATATGTGTTGTTAATTGAACTCTTTCAATCAGCAACGAAGCAAAAAGTACTATTAAAGATGATAGGGATACTTATTCTATTTTATAGTGTTCATTTTGGTGTGAGTTATGGAATTCAGACAATGGGAATGTCACAATATACAATTTCAAATGAGACGTATGTTCAATCTGTTTTAATTGGGAAAAGTAAAAATGAGGAAAAAACAACAAAGAATCAAAGCGTAACAGAGCATATTGATCAAAAGCTAAAAGAGATTGAAGAAGAAAGATTTAAACTTTTAAAGCCAGTAATTAATCAATTCTCAGGTGAGGGAATACATTCTATTCTATTTAAATGTGAAAAACTTATATACATAGCGGTAACATTATTTATGTCTATAGCTTTATTACACTTTCTTATTAAGAAACAACAAAACGAAGGGTATATGTTGTTCGTTTTGTTAATTGGCGGATACGTATTGTTAAGGCTCTTCCAAGTAGATATGGCATATTACAATCTTATCGTGCCAGCCTTGTTTATTTTGCAAAGCTTTGGTGTGTATATGAGTTATGTGTATTGTCAAAAAATATTCTTTAGAAAATAAAAAGAATCCAGTTTGGATTCTTTTTTTATGGATGGAAGATGAAGACTAAGAGTTAGCGGAGATAAAGAATCTCTACTGACATAAGTTTCACTCTATCGGTTTAGTTCCAGTTGTAAACTATCAGCTGTTAGAGCCATTTTTGAGGAATCGTCTTGAATTCCTTTCATTACTTGTGAAATGGTTTCTAACTCATTTTCAATTTTTTTATTCTGTTCTTTCGAGTTAGACATGTCTTTTACAATTTCTTGGAAGTATTGATCTGTTGCAGACATACCATCCGTTCCTTCAGATACGAGGGAGCTGATTTGTTTCACTGAAGAAGAGACACGAATAATTTGTTCATTTGTTTTTTCAACGAGCTTTGTAACGTTGAATATAGATTCTTTCGTTTGCTCCGATAACTTGCGAATTTCTCCAGCTACAACAGAGAAGCCCTTACCAAATTCCCCAGCACGAGCAGATTCAATAGCAGCATTTAGTGCGAGTAAATTTGTTTGCTCTGCAATTGATTTTACAATATCTATGATTTCATTAATTTTGTTAGAAATATTGAGAAGTTCATGAGTATCTGTAATGATCGTTTCCATGTTCGTTTGAATGTATTCCATTCGTTTATTTTGCTGATTTAATTGCTCTTTCCCTTTATTCGCTTTTTCTTCCGATGTTGTAGCTAATGAAGTACCTGTTTTGGCAATTTCTACAATAGTTTCAGATTTAGCGGTTAACTGTTGAATAGAAGCGCTCGTTTTTTCAGATACAGATGCTAGTTCTGTGGCAATATGCGTAATGGTCATAGCGGTTATTTCTTTTTCTTTTTCATGTTCTTTTTGCATTCTTTCATATTCAGATTCATAAGCCGAAATAACGAGTTCTTGTTCAAGGGTGAATAATTTATTTATCACGTTTATAGAATGTGAAAAGTCGTCAATTGTTTTAAATCTTGTTTGCAATATCTTCATGATAGAGCGGAATAATTCTTGATAAGCGGCAGTATACCATTTTCTATGTAAGCCAATTTGTACATGTCTTTTTGCAATTCGAACACGTTGTTCAATAAAATCTTCATGCATATCTCCGCTGAATAATTCTTTTATATGTGTTTTTAAAGTTTGCTTTAGTTTTGGAATAGAACTATAACGTTCAATAATAGTAATTAAATTTGGCTGTTTTGTAATATTGGCATAGAATTTTTCCGTAATCCAATCAATTTCTTCATAAATAAAGGGCTGTAGTATCTTTACGATTTGTAAATCTTCCTTTGAAATATGTAGCATATCCATTTGAATTTTCAATTCAGAATTAGTAGGCACGTTAAAAGTGATTTGTTGATCCTTACTTAATTCAAGTATACTGGCGTGTGTTTTATTTGTATGTTTTTTAAAAACCCCAAGCATCGTTCTTCCCTCCTGTATATAAAGCGTTTTCATTTTTAGTTATATTATAATTATATATTTTTATATACAATTACTCTACATTAGTGTGTAGAATAGTATATAAATTAAGAGAATTCTATGTAGAATTCTCTTAATGGCCTTTATTAATTTTAGCATGTGTTTTAAAGAAAACTGGGAAATGTACATTATATATTACAGTGACAACACGAATAGTGAATGTTACTAATAAACAAACATAGAAAGCTAATACGTGTGCCCCCATTGCATATGTGATTAGGAAACTAATTGCTCCTAAAATAGAAGCGATTGCGTAAATCTCTTTTCGGAATACGTAAGGGATATCTTGAGCACAAATGTCACGCAAAATACCGCCTCCAATACCTGTAATGACTCCCATTGAAACAACTAGGAATGAGGCGTCAACATGATGTGACATTGCCGCATTTGCACCAATGGCTGTAAAAACACCTAGGCCAACAGCATCAGAAAGCATAATAACGACTTGCAGTTTATTGATACGCTCAAAAAACATACAAGTGAATAATGCTGATAATACGCTTACGAAAAAGTAAATGGGTTTAACAAATGCGACAGGAGGCAGGTTACCGATCATAATATCACGAATAATACCGCCGCCGAGCGCAGTAGCTACAGCTAAACAAAGGACACCGAATAAATCTAAATCTTTTTTTAAACCAACTAATGTACCGGAAATAGCAGCGGCGATAATGCCAAGAAACGTAAATATGTCGATTAATAACATTGCTGTAATCCCTTCCTCCTAAAGATGTTCCAGAGAAAAAATATACACTAAAGTTATGTAAATAACAATGCATTTTCTTTACATGTAGAAAAAAAGAAAAAATGAGGAAAGAAAGCGCTTGAAAATGCAAATATGCTTTTTTCTATAAGGTAAGATTGGGGAGAAATGTGAGACGTTTAATTAAAAAATATATGTTATAATAAATATTTGAGATAAGAAAAAAATATTAACAGTATAGATTGAAATTAGGTAATAGTTATGGAGGTTCTAGATGTTAAGCGAAAATAGTAAAAGTAATAAATTTGAAAATTTTCTATTAATCTTTATTTTGTTGCAACCAATTTTAGATTTGCTCACGGCATTCTGTATAATGGTTTTAAAAATTGATACGACCATTGGAGTTATTACACGCTTATTCGTTATGTTCCTAAGCGGGATATATATTTTAATTCAAACGAAGAAACAAGGAAATATAAAATATATATTGTATATAATTTTAGTAGGAATAGTCTTCACCATCGGATTGGTAAATAATAAGTTTACAAAAGATCCTATGGTACTTACAGAGGAAATTAAGTTTATAGCAAAAGCATTATATCCGTTTGTTATGCTTACTTGTTATGTGTTTGTATTTAAGTCTTTAAAAGAAAAAAGCCATTCAAATTCAAAAATGCGTGACTATATTACGTATGCATCGCTAATTATAGGAGTAGTAATGGTAGCTTCGATTACTACTGGAACAGATTATAATAGTTATGAATGGGTAAAGTTAGGATCACGCGGTTGGTTTTATGCAGGTAACGAGCTAGGATCTATTTTAGCCATTATGTGTCCAATTGTTATTTTGTATTCAATCGAAAAAACAAAAAGTATAGGTAAAGCATACTATTGGATTCCTTCAATTTTAGTTGTTTATTCACTATTTGCAATTGGGACAAAGGTTGGCGTAGGAGCAATCTTTGGATCAATGGCTATCGCAGTTGTTATGTGCTTTATTCAAGCATTTACACAGCGTAAAGATGGAAAGAAACATGCCTATTTATTAAATGGTTTTCTTGCAATAACTGTATTTGTAGGCATATTGGCATATACACCTTTTTCACCGTTTATGAAAAATATGGGATTCCATTTCCAATTAATTGAACAAGAACAGAGTGCGAAAAAGGAAGAGAAAAAGAAGGAGGAAGCTAAAGAGCACAAACCTCCTGTGACAGAGCAAGAAAAAGAGAAAGAAAAAGCAAAAGAAAAAGTAGCGGAGAAGAAAGAAGAAACGCAAGCTCTTATTTTTAGTGGGCGTCAATTATTTGAACAGATGTATAAAGATTTCTATAATGAAGCCCCAATGTCTCAAAAATTATTAGGAATGGGTTATGCTGGTAACTATAAAGAACAGCCGAAATTAATTGAACGTGACTTCCATGACTGGTTCTATTCTTTCGGAATCATAGGGTTCATTTTACTTGTAATTCCATTCTTATACTTTGGTATTAAATTTATTGCATGTATATTTACTAAATTTAAACAAATATTCACAGTGAAATATGCAATGATGATTGCAGCAATACTTCTTGGATTAGGTATTTCATTCATGGCTGGTCATATTTTAATTGCACCTGGAGTGAGTTTCTACTTAGTATTAATCATGGCATATTTAATAGTTGACTTGGAAATTGAATGATAGAAAAATAAAAGCTAGCATATGTTAGCTTTTATTTTGTTATAGTAAATAAAAAGAAAAAATGGGGGATGTAAGAAATGAAAGTGTTGCATATGAATGCTGGTGCAGAAGAAGGTGGGGGGAAAACACATATTATTTCACTTTTATCTCAATTTTCAAAGGAAGAAGTGGAATTAATGGTATTTGAAGAAGGTGCGATTGCTAGAGAGGCGAGAAACCTTGGTATTCAAGTGCATGTTTTTACCCAATCATCTCGGTACGACCTATCAATTCTTTCAAAAATAAAAGCATTTATTAATGAAAATCAATTTGACATTGTGCATACACATGGCGCACGAGCAAATTTCTATCTCTCCCTCTTGAAAAAAGGTATAAAAGCGAAATGGATAATGACTGTCCACAGTGATCCAACTTTGGATTTTATGAAGAGGGGATTAAAAGGATGGGTATTTACGAAGTTAAATTTACGTTCTTTCAGGAAGGTAGATTTATTCTTTGCAATTACGGAAAATTTTAAGAGAAACATAATAAAACTAGGTGTACCAGAAGAGAAGATTTGTACGGTTTATAATGGAATCGAGTATGATAATACTCCAGCAAAACCTTATGATAAAAGTGAATTTGGTATCGATGAAGGAGTATTTACAGCGGTTCAAGTAGCGCGTCTTCATCCTGTTAAAGGTCACGATATTTTATTTGAAGCGTTGCAAAAAATTAAAATTCCAAATATAAAGGTGCTCTTGCTTGGTGATGGGCCTATAGAAGCAGAATTAAAAGAGATGGTGAAACAAAAGGGCTTAGAGGATAAGGTGATTTTTCTAGGTTTTCGTACAGATTCAAAAGAATTATATGCATCTGCACACATTAATTTATTAACCTCTTATAGCGAAAGCTTCCCTCTTGTTTTATTAGAAGCAGCTAATCAACGCTTAACATCTATTGCAACAAATGTAGGTGATATGAAAAAGTTAATAGTTGATGATACGTATGGATGGATTGTACCGATCGGTGATGCGAATTCGTTAGCAAGCGCGTTAGAAAATGCTTATGAAAAATGGTTGAATGGTGAATTAGAAGCGATGGGAAATCGTTTATATAATCATGCATCTACTCATTTCTCGCTAAAGAATTTGTATGAAGATACTTATAATGCATATAAAAAACTTTTACTGAAATAGAGAGGATAGTTAATCATGGAAGTAAAAACGGTTGATATTCTAGGTGTTCCTTTTTCTACAATGACAATGGATGAAACGATCCAATATTTGAAGGGACAACTAGAATTAGAGCGAACTCATACTTTTCAGGTAGTAACAGCAAATCCTGAAATTGTTATGTGTGCAAAAAAGGATGAAACATTCCATAAAACATTATTAAATACAGATTTAATTACACCTGACGGTATTGGAGTTGTAAAAGCAAGTGGTCTACTTGGTACACCCGTAAAGGAACGTGTAGCAGGTTTTGATTTAATGTGTAATCTATTTGCGAAGCTATCAGAAGAGAAGAAACCGGTATCTGTGTTCTTACTTGGTGCAAAACCGCATGTTGTACAAGCTGCAGCAGATCATTTAAAGAAGACGTATTCAGCTGTATCTATTGTGGGTACACAAGATGGGTACTTTAAACAAGAAGAAGAAGAGAATATCGTTTCTCGTATTCAAGAAGCAAAACCAGATTTATTACTTGTCGCGCTTGGTTTCCCAAGACAAGAGAACTTTATCCAAACTAATAAGCATCGTTTAGAAACGAAGATGGCTGTTGGAGTGGGCGGAAGTTTAGATGTATGGGCTGGAGAGGTAAAACGTGCACCAAAATGGATTCAAGCGATTAACTTAGAGTGGTTTTATAGATTGTGTAGTAATCCGACGCGCTGGCGTCGTCAGTTAGTATTAGCGGAATTTTTAAAAGAAGTCATGCGTTCGAAAAAGTAGCGAAATATCGCTACTTTTTTATTTGGTCATTTTTAATAAAACGAGGTTTTGCTCATCCACCACTGATCGTTATCCCTCACCAATCGGATGTTTAACGGCAGTTGATCTTCTATCTAACCTCTTTGCTTCAGCTGAATTTTGAGATGGGAGTCTTACTGCCCTCAAATAGTGGGATAAGTATTTTACTTTTTGGGAATGATGAAGGAGAATTTTTTTGTACGAAAGTATTTTACTTATACAATTCACACATGTAAAATGATGTGTAAAGACAGCTGTGTAAGGAGGACTTCTTATGGGCAAGGTGAAAGAAATTTCGAAGCGAAAGCTACTTGGTATAGCAGGGCTTGGTTGGTTATTTGATGCAATGGATGTTGGAATGCTTTCATTTGTAATGGTAGCATTGCAAAAAGATTGGGGATTAAGTACGCAAGAAATGGGATGGATAGGCAGCGTTAATTCAATTGGTATGGCTGTCGGAGCACTCGTTTTTGGAATACTATCAGATAAAATAGGGCGGAAATCAGTCTTTATTATTACATTATTACTATTTTCTATCGGTAGTGGTTTAACTGCTTTAACGACGACATTTGCGATGTTCCTTGTGTTACGATTTTTAATTGGTATGGGGCTTGGCGGAGAGCTTCCAGTTGCTTCTACATTAGTATCAGAGAGTGTTGAAGCACATGAACGTGGCAAAATAGTTGTGCTATTAGAAAGCTTTTGGGCGGGTGGATGGTTAATTGCAGCTCTTATCTCGTATTTTGTAATTCCGAAATATGGTTGGGAAGTTGCAATGGTGTTGAGCGCGGTTCCGGCACTATATGCTTTATATTTAAGATGGAATTTACCGGATTCACCGAGATTCCAAAAGGTTGAAAAAAGACCATCCGTTATTGAAAATATAAAGTCAGTTTGGTCTGGGGAATATCGTAGGGCAACAATTATGTTATGGATTCTATGGTTTTCTGTTGTCTTTTCTTATTATGGGATGTTCCTTTGGTTACCTAGTGTAATGGTATTAAAAGGATTTAGTTTAATAAAAAGTTTCCAGTATGTACTTATCATGACGTTAGCTCAATTGCCAGGATATTTCACAGCGGCTTGGTTTATTGAACGACTTGGTCGTAAGTTTGTTTTAGTTACGTATTTAATCGGTACAGCGTGTAGTGCTTACTTGTTTGGTGTGGCGGAGTCATTAACAGTATTAATCGTAGCAGGCATGTTACTATCCTTCTTTAATTTAGGTGCTTGGGGTGCATTATACGCTTATACACCGGAACAGTATCCAACGGTTATTCGTGGTACAGGTGCAGGGATGGCAGCAGCATTCGGTCGTATTGGTGGTATTCTTGGGCCGCTATTAGTAGGATATTTAGTTGCTTCACAGGCTTCATTATCACTAATATTTACGATTTTCTGTGGATCAATTTTAATTGGTGTAGTTGCTGTAATTGCGCTTGGGCAAGAAACGAAGCAGCGAGAATTAGCATAAGGTGAGGGGGTATCTCTCACTGATTATTAGCCAGCACCAATTGCGTTTTTGGGGCAGTAAAATTTCGCATTCAGTGAGTTTTATTACCTACAAATAATGGAATAAAAGGGCAGGGGGAACCGTCGTGGTTTCCTTTTTTCTGTTTTTTTAGATAAATAATGGTATAGTAAGAAAAAGGGAATGTTTCTTATAAAAGCGAATGTATACAACAGGACATATGGACAAAAGAATTAGGTGGTTGAAGAAATGAAAATTTTACTGATCATGGAAGAAGTAGAAGAGCGAAGAAGTTTAGCTGAGAAATTCACTGAAAATATAAAGAATGTAGAATGTTTTGAAGCGAATACGGGAACAGAATCATTATTTATCATGAAAAAGCATACACCAGATTTTGTTTTCTTGAATTCAAAATTATTAGATGGAACTGGTTTTGAATATGCGAGTTTATTACGGGAAGTAAATTGTTATACGAAATTGATTTTTATGGGTGAAGATATAGAAGAGTCGATTACGGCATTTCGTTTTCAAGCATTCTATTATTTACTACGCCCATTTCGTGAGGAAGATTTGCAATTCCTTTTATATAGAATGTGTAAAGAGCAAGGCGAGAAAGCAAAGAGTTATTTGCGAAAACTACCGATAGAAGGTCAAGAGGGGATTAGATATATTTTCCCTGAAGATATTGTATATATAAGCAAAAATAAGGAAAACAAAACGGTTTCAATTTATACAACGAATAATCAGTATATTTCAACATATACACTGCAGGAGCTGGAAAATAAGTTAAATGCATATGATTTTTTACGCGTACATAAAAGTTATTTAATTAATATGTCATATGTACAAGAACTAAAACCTTATTATAATGGCACATATAATTTGTATTTAGATAAATATGATGAGCAACCGATTCCAGTTAGTCGGAATTACGTGAAAAAACTTCGAAATAAAATAGAATTATAGTAGATAATGCGAAATTTTTAACATGATAAACTAAAAATCCTTCATGATAAGGAGGATTCAAATTAAATATTCAGAAAATTTAGTACAATCCCACTAAGCAATAGTATTGGGGGGATTGTATGTGAAAACATTGAAGTCGATTTTACTATGGGGAGTTATTGCAGCAGTAGGCGCAGGTGCTTTTGGTGTAATAGCTTTATCACAAGGTGAAACCATTAATGCCGTGTGGCTCTTAGTAGCTGCGGTATGTGTGTATGCAGTTGCTTATCGATTTTATAGTAGATTTATAGCGAGAAAGGTATTTGGTTTAGATAATAATCGGCAAACGCCAGCCCATACATTAAACGATGGAAAAGATTATGTTCCGACAAATAAGTGGGTATTATTTGGGCACCATTTTGCAGCAATTGCTGGGGCAGGCCCTTTAGTAGGACCTATTTTGGCAGCGCAAATGGGATATTTACCAGGGACAATATGGATTATTGTTGGGGTAGTTGTCGCTGGAGCTGTACAAGATTTTGTAATTTTATTTGCTTCGATGAGACGGAATGGTAAATCTTTGGGAGAAATGATTAAAGATGAGATCGGTCCTGTTACAGGGCTTATTGCAATGATAGGCATTTTAGGCATTATGATTATTTTATTAGCGGTATTAGCATTAGTAGTAGTAAAGGCGCTTGTCGGAAGTCCGTGGGGAATGTTTACAATAGCAGCAACGATTCCTATCGCTATTTTAATGGGAGTGTATATGCGCTACATTAGGCCTGGCCGGGTTGGTGAAGGGTCAGTAATCGGAATTATTCTACTTATACTGTCTCTTATTGGAGGACAGTATGTAGCAGAACATCCAACGCTTGCAAGCATGTTCACGTTTAGCGGTGAAACGATTGCTATTATGCTTATTGTATATGGATTTATCGCATCGGCCTTACCAGTTTGGATGCTTTTAGCACCACGTGATTATTTAAGCACATTTTTAAAAGTTGGAACAATTGTTGGATTAGCAATCGGTATTTTAATTGTAGCACCAGATTTACAAATGCCAGCAGTTTCGAAATTTATCGATGGAACAGGTCCTGTTTTCTCTGGAAACTTATTCCCATTCTTATTTATTACAATTGCTTGTGGTGCGGTGTCTGGATTCCATGCTCTCGTTTCATCAGGTACGACGCCAAAAATGATCGAACAAGAGGGACATGCACAGCCAATCGGTTATGGGGCAATGTTAATGGAGTCATTTGTAGCGGCGATGGCGATGATTGCAGCTTGTGTATTAACACCAGGAACGTATTTTGCAATTAATAGTCCCGCAGCACTTATCGGTACGGATGTCTCGCAGGCAGCTCAAGTTATTTCTTCATGGGGATTTGCTATTACACCAAATGAACTAAAAGATCTTGCTGTAAACGTTGGAGAACAAACAATTTTATCACGCACAGGTGGTGCACCAACGTTAGCGATAGGTATGGCATATATTTTCTCACAAGTAATAGGTGGAACGGCCATGATGGCCTTTTGGTATCATTTTGCGATTCTCTTTGAAGCGCTATTCATTTTAACAACGATTGATGCTGGAACGCGTGTAGGCCGATTTATGATTCAAGATATTTTAGGGCATGTATATAAGCCATTTGGGAAAACGGATTCTACATTAGCGAATGTGATAGCTACAACGTTATGTGTATTAGGATGGGGTTATTTCTTATACCAAGGGGTAGTAGATCCGCTTGGTGGAATTAATACATTATGGCCACTTTTCGGTATTGCAAATCAAATGTTAGCAGGGATTGCATTATTACTTGGAACGACAATTTTATTCAAAATGGGGAAAAAGGCATATGTTTGGGTAACACTTATTCCAACTGTCGGATTGCTTATTGTAACGATGACGGCGGGGTATCAAAAGCTATTTCATGAAAATCCTAAAATAGGATTTCTATCTCATGCAAAGGTGTTTCAGGGAGCATTAGATGAAGGAAAAGTGTTAGCACCAGCTAAAAATATCGCTCAAATGAAGCAAATTATTTTCAATGATTATATTGATGCAGCGCTTTGCGGGATTTTTATGATAGTTGTAATCGCTGTATTAATTTCTGCAATTCGAATTTGGATTCAAGTATTAAGAAATAAGCCGATGCCGCTAAAAGAGGCGCCATATATTTCTAGAGATGAAAGTGAGTCGAGGAACTATTATGCTTAAACGACTATGGAAAGTATGGGGACAAAGAAAACACTTTATTAGTTTACTTGTTGGGGTACCAAGTTATGAAACATATGTAGAGCATATGAAAAAGCATCATCCAGAAGAAGAGGTTGTCTGTCAAAAACAATTTTTTGCAGAAGCGCAAGAGGCTAGATTTAATGCAAAGGGCGGAAAGATATCACGCTGTTGTTAATAAAAAGGGCGAATTTTCGTCCTTTTTTATTTTTTGCTGTTTCACGTGGAACAGCAAAAAATAAAAAGCTTTGGGAATTATAGGTATCTCGTATACAATAAAATAAGGAAAGGGATAGATAGAAAAGTAGGGAGATTATTTTATGTTAAGGGACTTATTTGTAAACACGACAATTATTCTTTCCTTTATTTTTGTTGGAGGTCAGCTCTTAAGAGATAAACCGTTAAAAGAAGGGTTCTCTTTTTGGCAGAAATGTGTAGTAGGTATTCTTACTGGAATATTAGGTATATTACTAATGTATTTTGGTGTTCATGTTGGTACCATCCTATTGGATTTGCGCTACTTAGCTGTTATTCTAGCCGTTATAATTGGAGGTCCAATAGCAAGTACTATAGCTGTTAGTATGATTTTAGTAACTAGGTTATTATTTATGGATTATTCATTAGCTTCTCAAGTAGCTTTTTATACAATTGTTGCGATAGGAGTAGGTAGTATTTTTATTTCACGTCTAAATCTTTCTCTAGGAGAAAAGTGGGCATGGTTACATACATATATTTTATCTATTCTAATCCCCTCACTATATATATGGTTAATTAAAGATATTACCATCGTGGGATTATATTTAATTTCTAGTATTATTACAGGCTACATAACATTCATAAGTGCAAATTACGTTTTACAATCCAATGAGTTATTTCAAACGATGAAGCAATATGCAACGATAGACGCATTGACAGGTCTAGGAAACGTAAGACAGTTTGATTTAGAGATGAATCGTCATATTGGTAATAAGCGCATGAAAAATGATTCACTTTGTTTACTACTTATAGATATTGATCATTTTAAGTGTGTAAATGATACGTATGGGCATCCTGCGGGAGATGAAGTATTAAAACAAATGGGGCATATTTTACGAGAAGTTTCAATGTTTCCGGATTTGACTTTTCGAAAGGGTGGAGAAGAGTTCGCGCTTTTGATACCAAAGAAGGGATTAGCTTATGGAATGCGTATGGGGGAACAAGTTCGCACGGCTGTTGAAAACCATCCATTTCAATTGCTAAATGGAACAAAAATAAAAATTACAGTTTCAGTAGGAATTTCAGTGTATGAAGAATCACCAGAGCGATTTATTCAAGCTGCTGATGATGCATTATATTACTCCAAAAGAAATGGTAGAAATCAGGTTAGTTCTGCATCTTAAAGATAGGATGACCAGAAGTACTTATAAAAAAACACCCACAGAGAGGAAATATATAAACTCTGTGGGTGTTTTCATTTATATGTTAGACAAGTTCTTTTGATGCAACGAATTTACGATATGCACCGTGGTGTGTTGGACCTACGTATTCGTTGATTTTGAATGAATAACGGATAGCAGCTGTGATAAAATCTTTAGCAGTCTTTACTGCTTCTTTCACAGGTTTTCCTTTTGCAAGTTCTGCTGTAATTGCAGCAGAATATGTGCAACCTGCGCCGTGTGTATTTGTCGTATCAATTTTTTCTGATTCTAGAAGATCGAATGTTTCTCCATCATATAGGACGTCGATTGCTGTTTCCGTACCAAGCTTGCTACCGCCTTTAATTAGAACGTATTTCGCGCCTAAAGCGTGGATTTTTTTCGCTGCTTCTTTCATGTCTTCAAGAGAATTAATCTTTACGCCACTTAATTGATAAGCTTCAAATAAGTTTGGTGTTACAACTAATGCCTTTGGAACAAGAACGTCACGTAGGCAATCATTCGTTTCAGGGTGTAATGCTTCATCAGCACCTTTACATACCATAACAGGGTCAACTACTACATTTTTGAAATCATGTTTTTCGATTGTTTCAGCAACCATTTCAATAATTTCTACTGATCCAAGCATACCTGTTTTTAAAGCATCTACTCCAACACCTTCAATTGTCGTTTCTAATTGTGGTTTTAATGTAGAAGCTGGGATTGGAAATACGTTATGTGCCCAACCGTTATGTGGATCCATCGTTACGATTGTCGTAAGAGATGTCATTCCGTATACACCAAGTTCTTGGAATGTTTTTAAATCTGCTTGTATACCAGCACCACCACTTGTGTCAGAACCAGCGATAGTAAGTGCTTTATTTAATGTCATTATGAAATCCCCCTCAAGTGATATAATGAAAACTATGTTTTCACCATTATATCAATGTTACGAATAAGTACAAAGTGAAAAGTAGATGATTTACTTGAGGGGCGATTTAAAATCTTGTATGTAGGAGATTAGGTATGTTTCGAGATAATCGTACAAATGAATTAGTTATATTAAAAGAAATTGCAGAAACGCTAAATACATCAAATGATACATATCATGTATTGCAAGCAGTGTTAGAAAAATTACTTAGTGTAACAGGTTTAACGACAGGATGGATTTTTCTTGCGGATGAAAATGGGAGATACACAAAATTAATTGATTACCAGTTACCAGAGGCACTTACATATGAAAACAAACGTCCGATGTGTGAAGGTGAATGTTGGTGTTTACGTGGCTTTGTGGATGGGAAATTAGAGCGAGCTGTTAATATTATTGAATGTAAAAGAATTAATAATGCAATTGAATATAATTGGGGTGATACGGAAGGGATTCTTCATCATGCTACGGTTCCTTTAAAAGCTGGAGGAGAAAAATTTGGTTTGTTAAATGTGGCAAGCCCAGGTAAAACACATTTTTCAGAAGAAGAATTAGTATTGCTTCAATCAGTTGCCTTCCAAATTGGAACGGCTTTAAAACGAGCAAAGTTATATGAAAATGAAAAGCGAAGAGCGCATTATTATGTGAAATTAGAACGGTTCATTCAAGTTTTAAGGACGATTCATCAATTTAATCTATTGCCTGAAAAAGTTGTAAATCAATTAGGTGAAGTGTTTTACTGGAATCAAGTCGCATTCTTTATTAGGGAAGAGAAAGAATTATCCTTGCGGGCATCTTATTGCGAGGAAGAATTGCCAGAGGATATAAAAGAAGCTGCGAAAGAAGCGTTAGAAAAAGGTGAACCTATTTTATTAAACCATCAAATTAGTCATAAGATAGCCTCTAATAGGACAGTTATCGCTACACCAATACAGATTCAAAGTCATATATTTGGTGTTTTATGTGTTAGTTCAAATAATGGTGAATTTGATGTGAATACGATAGATGTACTTCAAGCAATAACAAATCATATTTCTTTCGTGATAGAAAATTTAAGGTTAAATGAGCAACGACGTGAACTTGTACGAATGGAAGAGAGAAATAGGTTAGCGAGGGATTTACATGACTCTGTCTCACAAAAGCTATTTTCGTTAACCTTTATGACAAAAGGCGCTGAGGCAGTTTTAAAAGGTCAAAATGAAAAGGTGGATCGATCTTTGCATGAGATGCGTGAACTAGCACAAGGAGCTTTAAAAGAAATGAGGACGTTAATTTGGCAACTACGTCCAGCAGGATTAGAGAAAGGACTATTACCAGCTTTAAAACAATATGGTGAAAGTTTGGGATTGAAAATTCGGGAACAAGTTACAGGTGTTCGTGATTTACCGCGCGTAGTAGAGGAAGCGCTATGGCGAATTGGACAAGAAGCTTTAAATAACGTAAGTAAACATGCGAATGTCAGAGAAGCGGCGATTTATTTCAAAGTGACGGAGAAGAATGTATCATTAGAAATAGTCGATCAAGGAAACGTCTTTGTAGAAAAGAATATAAAAGAGAAGAAATCACTCGGTATGACTACGATGCGTGAAAGAGTAGAATTAGTTGGTGGAACAATTAAAATTATAAGTGATAAGAAAAGAACAAGTGTAAAAGTAAACGTACCATTATGATGTGAAAATGAGGGAAGTTTGTGAAAATAAAAGTATTGTTAGTTGATGATCATACAGTCGTTTTAAAAGGATTAGCATTTTTTTTAAGTACACAGGAAGATTTAGCGTTAGTTGGAGAAGCAAATAATGGGAAAGAGGCATTAGTGAAAGTAGGGGAGACGAATCCTGATGTGGTACTAATGGATTTATACATGCCCGAAATGAATGGTGTCGAGGCGACGGCGTGCATCAAAAAAGAATATCCAAATGTGAAAGTAATTGTATTAACTAGCTTTTCTGATCAGGCGCATGTTTTACCGGCGCTAAGGGCGGGGGCAAGCGGCTATATTTTAAAAGATGTAGAACCGGATCAGCTTGTTGAAGCTATTCGAAGCGCATATAAAGGTAATATTCAATTACATCCAGATATAGCAAATGCTCTCCTCTCTCAAACATTACCTGTGGAAGAAAAAGAAGAAGAACCTTCCATTCAAGTGGATGTGTTAACAGCGAGAGAAAATGAAGTGTTGCAGTTATTAGCGAAAGGGATGAGTAATAAAGAAATCGCTTCCGTTTTAGTTATTACAGAAAAAACGGTAAAAGCTCATGTAAGTAGTATTTTGAGTAAGTTGAATTTATCTGATCGCACACAAGCGGCATTATATGCAGTGAAAAATGGAATTGTATAAGACAAAAGTCGTAAGACCTAGTTCGCCTTTAGGAGGTGGACTTTTTTTATGGAAAAATACGTCTATGTGAGGACGAAATTGTCTTGATATAAATATAAAATATGTTTGTAAGCAACAAAACGACAATTACAAGGGATACCTTTTTTGAAAGCATATAACAACAGAAGAGTGAGTACTAGGAGGAAAAACAATGGCAACAGTTTTATTTGTAAAAGCAAACAACCGTCCAGCGGAACAAGCAGTTAGTGTGAAATTATACGAGGCATTTTTAGCAAACTATAAAGAAGCACATCCAAATGATACAGTAGTAGAACTTGATTTATATAAAGAAGAATTACCATATGTAGGCGTAGATATGATTAATGGTACATTCAAAGCAGGTAAAGGATTTGATTTAACTGAAGAGGAAGCAAAAGCAGTAGCAGTTGCTGATAAGTATTTAAATCAATTCCTAGAAGCTGATAAAGTTGTTTTCGGCTTCCCATTATGGAACTTAACGATTCCAGCAGTGCTACACACATATATTGATTATTTAAACCGTGCTGGTAAAACGTTCAAATATACACCAGAAGGTCCAGTTGGCCTAATCGGGGATAAGAAGATTGCATTATTAAACGCGCGCGGCGGCGTATATTCTGAAGGTCCAGCAGCTGAAGTAGAAATGGCTGTTAAATATGTAGCAAGCATGATGGGCTTCTTCGGTGCAACAAATATGGAAACAGTAGTTATCGAAGGGCATAACCAATTCCCAGATAAAGCAGAAGAAATCATTGCAGCTGGTCTTGAAGAAGCGGCTAAAGTAGCAAGCAAATTTTAATTGAAAATAGAATCGTCACTCGAAAAAAGTAGCATTAGCAGGTAAACGCTAATGCTACTTTTTTTATATTTTAAGTTCGTCAGCCAGTTTTTCTAATTGAATCCGATCTTGTATATAATAGGTTCTTCCGTCTTTTTTTAAGTAATTTTGTTGGCAAAACTGGTTTAATACATATAAAAGATGGCGGTAGCTGACATTTAAGTATTCCGAGGCCTCGGTATGTTTTTCTGTATAACTGTTATTTTGTTCTGTTAATAGAATAAACGCCGCTAATCGGTTTTCGAACGGATAACTATTGTTTTTGGCGTAACTTTCCGTTCGGCTAATTGTTTTTTCGCCGATAAATTTACATAGTTTCTGTAGAAAGGTAGCATCTTGCAACAAAAGATGCCGACAATCTTTAAGAGGGAGCGCTAAGCACATACAATCTTCGATCACTTCCACTGTTTTCGTAACGGATTCCACACCAATTAACCCTAATTCTCCAATGAAAGAAGGTGCTTGAATAAAGTTAATTAAGGAGACTCTTCCATTTTTATGACTCATATATATTTTCGCCTGCCCGGAAATTAAGTAATAAAGATAAGGAACATCAACTCCTTCAGTACATATCCTTTCTTTCTTTTTAAAAGAATGTAGTTCAGCATACGGTAAGACATTAAAAGAAAAAAGAGTATGGAAGTTGGAAGTTTGCATGTAATGAGAGATTTCTTCGCTATTTTTGCTAACTTTCATATTTTCACCTCATGTTTAGTATGAGATATCTCCTATTATTTTTACAAGAAAGAATGATACGATTTATGTAAATTTGTTTTTGTAGAAAAGAGAGTGTGAAGGGTTTATGAGAAAATATAAAACACTTTTATTTGATGTAGATGATACATTGTTAGATTTTCAGAAGGCGGAGAAAGTGGCGTTACGTATGCTGTTTGAAGAGAAAGGGATTCCTCTAACTAGCGAGGTTGAAGGGCACTATAAAAAAATTAATAAAAGTCTTTGGGATGCTTTTGAGGAAGGTGAAATAAACCGTGATGAGGTTGTAAATACACGGTTTTCGATTTTGTTTAAAGAGTACGGGGAAGAAGTAGATGGGGTATTATTCGAAAATAATTATCGCAGTTACTTAGAAGAAGGAGACCAACTTATGCAAGGTGCGTTTGAATTTATAAATCAAATTCAAAGTGAGTATGATTTATATATAGTGACAAATGGTATTTCTAAGACGCAAGATAAACGTTTACGTAATGCAGGATTACATGCCTTGTTTAAAGATATTTTCGTTTCTGAAGATACAGGATTCCAAAAGCCGATGAAAGAGTATTTTGATTATGTTTTTGAACGGATTCCTAATTTTTCCCCTGAAAAAGGGCTCATTATTGGGGATTCGTTAAGTGCTGATATGAAAGGTGGATATGTAGCGGGAATTGATACTTGTTGGTTTAATCCAGCAAATAAATCAAATAAAAGCGAGATTGTGCCAACATATGAAGTGCGAAATTTTGAAGAGTTATACGCACTATTGAAGCAACATGTGTAATAAAAATAGGCAGTGGAACTTTTGTCCCTACTGCCTATTTTTATTCGTTTGTAGCTTCGTTATTTTTAGGAAGTGGAAATGCATTACCAATCGCTGCCGCTCCAAGCATCGGTAATAGTAAATTGAGCGGGAAAAACATGAGTAATAGTAATGTTATAGCAATTGGTTTTCTTAATGCGTAGCTTGAAATTGCTGTCGTGACGATGGCTACCGAAGCAATTGGATCTATCGGGATAATGGACGCTATAGCATATCCGATACTAGATCCAGCAAATATAATTGGGAAAATATGTCCACCGCGCCAACCTGTATTTAAACAAATGGCAGTAATACATAATTTTAAAACCCCTGAAAGAAGTAGTACCCAGAAGGATAGGTGGCTCCATTCAACGACTAAATCTTTTAATTGATGTTCTCCTGAGAATAATGTGTACGGGAGAAAAGTTCCTGTAACTCCTAATAAAATACCACCGATAATTCCAAGTGTAAGTTTGTATTCCTTAAAAGGATGAATGAACTTTTCTAATGTGAATTCTAATTTGAAATAAAAGAAACCAACTATAGCACCAATACTAGCAAGTGGTAGAAAGGCAATCCATTCATTGAGAGAAAGGGAACCTTCTCCGAAATCAACGATAAAGGATCCACGATTATCGAATTTACTAAGTAATAAATAAACGGAAAAACCAGCGAAAGTGGTAGCTAAATATACAATTGCTTTTTTCCCTTTAGAAAATTCGTTAATTTGCTCACCCTCATTTTCATTTGGAGCTAAATAACCGAATAATGGCGCATTAAAAATTATACTTAAAGTAGCACCAATTCCAACCTCTGTTAGTTCATTCATTCCTTTTAAGGCGAATGTAAAGCGATCCCCTACCCATGTACAAAGTCCACCGATAATTCCAACAAGTGCTGCTTCTGGACCTAAGCTAGCTCCAAATATTAAAACGATAATCGCAGTTAAAGTAGCTTTATGTACAAAACGGTATTCAATTCTACCTGTTTTTTTATATTCACCCATCACTTCCGGCATAAGACGTGGATATGTGCCGAAGTATTTTTGGGTTAAACCAACGAGAATCCCACCGATAGTTGTTACACAAATAGTGTAATACGGGGGAGAAGAGAAAATAGTAGGTAAGTATCCCCAAATAAAGTGAATGCCGATATTTATTGTAACTAAAAATAACCAGACTGTTGCTCCTACTATAGAGCCTAAAAGAATGCCATATAGGACGAGCATATAGTGCATGTCTTTTGTATTTCTCATGTTATACCTCCTTTATGTGATTTTTAATGTCGAAAAAATTAAATATGCTACTGTGAAATGAAATGAATATGTATAGTATCTTTTTGAGAGGTTGGCTTATTCAATATATTGAGGTCTCGTGAGAATTTGAAATGTATACAGTTAAACTACTCACTTAATTTTATATAGTAATCGAGGGTTTTAAAAGGTCTTTTTCAAATAGATATGGAATATATTTCTTTTGTTATGCATGTCAAATCCCTTGCGGTTAATTTAGAACATTCAGAAAAACCAATTGACACTAGGAAATTATTGCTATAAAATCAACGGTAATTGCATAGTCTTATCAAGAAAAGGTGGAGGGACAGGCCCGATGAAACCTTGGCAACAGCCGTATAACGGAATTGTGCCAAATCCTGCAGGTAATAATCCTGAAAGATAAGAAAGAGCCTTTAGAGCGTGTTTTCAAACTGCTCCTTTCTTGTTTTCAGGAAAGGAGCAGTTTTTTATTTTGTATAAAAGAAAGGAGAATGAGAGATGGGAGAATCATGGGGAAAAGGAACAATTTGTGTGCAAGGTGGCTATACACCAAAGAATGGTGAACCACGTGTTTTACCGCTTTATCAAAGTACGACGTATAAATACGATACTTCGGATGATTTAGCAGCGCTATTTAATTTAGAGGCAGAAGGATATATATATACGCGTATTGGAAATCCTACTTTAGCTGCATTTGAGCAAAAGTTATCAGATTTAGAAGGCGGTGTAGGAGCTGTTGCAACGGCTTCTGGGCAGGCTGCTATTATGCTTGCCGTTTTGAATATTTGTAGTAGCGGAGACCACTTACTTTGTTCTTCCACAGTTTACGGCGGAACGTTTAATTTATTTGGAGTGAGTTTGCGTAAGCTTGGTATTGATGTTACCTTCTTTAATCCGAATTTAACTGCTGATGAAATTGTGGCCCTTGCTAATGATAAGACGAAACTTGTTTATGCAGAATCGTTAGGAAATCCGGCGATGAACGTTTTAAATTTCAAAGAATTTTCAGATGCAGCGAAAGAGTTGGAAGTGCCTTTTATCGTGGATAATACATTAGCAACTCCTTATTTATGCCAAGCATTTGAACATGGAGCAAATGTTATCGTTCATTCTACGACGAAATATATTGATGGTCATGCAAGTTCTTTAGGTGGCATTGTCATTGATGGAGGCAACTTCGATTGGACAAATGGGAAATATCCTGAACTTGTCGAACCAGATCCAAGTTATCACGGCGTAAGTTATGTTCAAAATTTTGGTGCAGCAGCTTATATTGTGAAGGCGCGTGTTCAATTATTAAGAGACTACGGAAACTGTATGAGCCCATTCAATGCGTACATTAGCAATATTGGCTTAGAAACGCTGCATTTAAGAATGGAACGTCATAGTGAAAATGCTCTTGCAGTTGCTAAGTGGCTTGCTAACCATGAACGTATTGAATGGGTGAATTATCCGGGATTAGATAATAATGAAAATTACTCGTTAGCACAAAAGTATTTGAAAAAAGGTGCTAGTGGTGTGTTAACATTCGGCATTAAGGGAGGATTAGAAGCAGCGAAAGAATTTATCGCAAATGTAAAATTAGCAACTCTCGTAACGCATGTAGCGGATGCACGAACTTGCGTGATACATCCAGCTAGTACAACTCATAGACAATTAAGTGCTGAGGATCAGCGTTTAGCTGGCGTTACATCAGATTTAATTCGCTTATCGGTTGGTATAGAAGATGTTTCTGATATTATTGCAGATTTAGAAGCAGCGCTAGTCGGAGGCAAAGAACATGCCGATCATAATTGACAAAGATTTACCAGCTCGCAAAGTGTTGCAGGAAGAAAATATTTTTGTAATGACGAAGGAACGAGCAGAAACACAAGATATACGGGCCTTGAAAATTGCTATATTAAATTTAATGCCTACAAAGCAAGAAACGGAAGCGCAATTACTTCGTTTAGTTGGCAATACACCGTTGCAATTAGATGTTCATTTACTTCATATGGAATCACATTTGTCTCGTAATGTAGCACAGGAACATTTAACGAGTTTCTATAAAACATTCCGTGATATTGAGAATGAGAGGTTTGATGGACTTATTATTACAGGAGCACCAGTTGAAACCCTTTCTTTTGAAGAGGTAGATTATTGGGAAGAGCTTGGGCGTATTATGGAGTATTCAAAAACGAATGTAACATCTACGCTTCACATTTGCTGGGGAGCACAAGCTGGTTTGTATCATCATTATGGCGTTCCAAAGTATCCTCTGAAGGAAAAAATGTTTGGCGTATTTGAACATGAAGTCCGTGAGCAACATGTGAAATTGTTACAAGGGTTTGATGAATTATTTTTCGCCCCGCATTCTCGTCATACAGAAGTACGAGAGAGTGATATTAGAGAGGTGAAAGAATTAACATTGTTGGCGAACTCTGAAGAAGCAGGTGTTCATCTTGTTATCGGGCAAGAAGGGAGACAAGTATTTGCGCTCGGGCATAGTGAATATAGTTGTGATACGTTAAAGCAAGAATACGAACGAGACCGCCAAAAAGGGTTAAATATTGATGTGCCAAAAAATTATTTTAAGCATAATAATCCAAATGAGAAACCGCTTGTACGGTGGAGGAGTCATGGGAACTTATTATTCTCTAATTGGCTAAATTATTACGTGTATCAAGAAACCCCTTATGTATTATAAAAAAAGATTGTGTAACACGTGGCAACGTTTTCTTTGTAAAGATTAACTTATATTTTTCCGAATGTTCGAAAAACATTGTTTTTCAGATTTTTTACTCATATAATTTCATCTAAACACAATTTTTGAGGGGTGGACAGTATTATGAAAGAAATTCAAGTTGGTTTATTAGGTCTTGGGACAGTTGGTAGCGGTGTAGTTCGTATCATTACAGATCATCAAGAGCGACTTATACACCAAGTAGGTTGTCCTGTGAAAGTAACGAAAGTACTAGTACAAAATATTGAAAAAGAGAGAGAGATAGAGGTACCTTCTACTCTATTAACACAAGATGCAAATGAAATTTTAGATAATCCAAATATTGACGTTGTCATCGAAGTGATGGGTGGCATTGATGATGCAAAAGCATATATTTTGCAAGCTTTACAAAGTGGGAAGCATGTTGTGACTGCCAATAAAGATTTAATGGCGTTGCACGGTGCGGAACTCTTAGCAGTAGCAAAAGATAATAAAGCTGATTTGTTTTATGAAGCAAGTGTAGCCGGAGGGATTCCGATTTTACGAAGCATTGTAGAAGGACTTTCTTCAGATCTTATTACGAAAGTAATGGGAATTGTAAATGGAACGACAAATTTTATTTTGACGAAAATGTCAGATGAAGGGAGAGCATATAACGACGTGTTAAAAGAAGCCCAACAACTTGGATTTGCAGAAGCAGATCCAACATCAGATGTGGAAGGTTTAGATGCAGCAAGAAAAATGACGATTTTGGCTACCCTTGGTTTCTCTACAAATGTAGAGCTTGGAGATGTGAAGGTAAAAGGGATTACATCTATTACAGAAGAAGATATTGAATACAGTAAGAGTTTAGGATACACGATCAAATTAATCGGTCTTGCGAAGCGAGATGGTGAAAAATTAGAGGTTACAGTTGAACCGACACTACTTCCAAATACACATCCTCTCGCGGCCGTGCAAAACGAATATAATGCTGTATATGTGTATGGCGAAGCGGTCGGAGAAACGATGTTTTATGGACCAGGTGCAGGAAGTTTACCAACAGCAACAGCTGTTGTTTCAGATTTAGTAGCTGTAATGCAAAATATTCGATTAGGTGTAAACGGAAATAGTGCGGTATCCCCGCAGTATAAAAAAGTATTAAAAGAGCCAGACGAAATTGTTGTGAAGAAATTTTTAAGACTTCATGTAAAAGATGAAATTGGTGTATTTGCAAAAATTACTTCATTGTTCTCTGAGCGTGGTGTTAGCTTTGAAAAGATTATTCAAATGCCACTTGAAGAGAAAGGAAAAGCTGAAATTGTAATTGTAACGCATCGTGCGTCTCTTGCTGATTATGAGTATATTCTACATACGTTGCAGGGGTATGAAGAAATAGATTGTGTGAAGGCAAATTATCGGATTGAAGGAGATGCTAAGTAGTATCCCTTATCGTAAAACAGAAAGAGCCTATTAAGCAGCTTGCTTAATAGGCTCTTTTCTATTTAAAATCTTCGTACCAATTTGAATAAATGCTTGGATAATCCAGCCTGTTGTAAAGGATAAGATGATTGTTCCAAAATAGATAGGTCCATCTAATAGGAAGCTTAATGTTAAAAATAAAAACGCTAACGAAATTTCTGTTCTTCTAAATGTCCATTTCTTTTTTTCAGCAACCGTTAAAACGAAAGCTTCTTGAGGTGCTGCGCAAAGGTTTGTAGAGACGTAAAGACCAATCCCAGCTCCAACGAATAGATTTCCGCAAATAAGTGTTATATATTTTGGAAGAGAGCGGATAGCGTCCATAATAGTTGTAATGGAACCGACCCAGTCAACAAAAAGAGAAATAAGAACCATTGTTACGATTGTACCAATTGTTATTTGTTTTTTATTCCAAAAGAGTACGATAAAGGTAAAAGCTAAGTTAATCATGAAAATCCAAAAACCGATACTTATCCCGAAATTTTGATATAGTGCAATAAAGAAGGAATCATAAGGGCTAAGTCCAAAAGAAGTAATTGTCGTCATCATATTAATACCGATGGCGAGAATGAGTAGACCGCCAATGAAAAATATATATTCTAATTTGAATCGAAGCATAGTTGTATATCCTTTCAAAATGTATTTGCTAGGCAAGGATATATTGTGGAAAGCTTACCAGGTCAAGGGAGAATTTTTGTGAGAAGGGGAAAGAGAGATGACGAATATAAGAAAGATTGCTGAACTTGCTGGGGTATCTGTTTCAACTGTTTCACGTGTACTGAATAATCATCCATATGTGAATGAACAGAAACGAAAAGAAATTTTAGCAATTATAGAAGAATTAAATTATACGCAAAATGTGAATGCAATTCATTTAGTGAAAGGAAAAACGAATGTCATTGGCGTTTTATTACCGCACGTAAATGATCAATATTATAGCGCTATTATCGAGGGAATATCAAAGGAAACAGCAAAGAACAATTATAATATGATGCTTTGTCAGACGAACTATAGTGAGGAAAGAGAATTAGAAATTTTGAATATGTTAAAAATGAAAAAGCTTGATGGAGTTATTATATGTTCGCGGGCAAATAGTAAGGAAAAGCTTGAAGAATATACGAAATTTGGCCCAATTGTTATGTGTGAAGAAATAGAATCGAATTTCATTTCAAGTGTGCATATTGATTACTATAAAGTCTTTTCGCGCGGGATGAAGAGCTTAATAGATGCCGGCCATACAAGTATTGGGTATTGCATTGGAAGAAGTAATAGTATTAATAGTCAGAGAAGAAAACAAGCATATGAGGATTCGCTTCAACCAATTGCTGTAACACCGATAGAGGCCTGGAAGTTTAAGGGTTGTTTTACGGTGGAAGATGGACGTAATGTAATCAGGGAATGGGTCTGTATGTCAGTGAAACCAACTGCGTTTCTTGTATCTTGCAATCATATTGCGGCGGGGATGGTAACGGAAGCAAAAAAACAAGGAATTCGTATTCCGGAAGATATTACGATTATCGGTTGTGATGATCAAGATGTGGCAGATATTTTAGGCATTACGACGATTTCATATTCTAGTAAAAATGTTGGCGTGAAGGCATTTGAATTATTATATGAAAAGATTAATGATGAGAATATAAATGTAAAGCATGTAGAGTTATCACCAGAATTAGTACATAGGGAAACAACATAATAGAGAAGTTGTGAAAATCGCTTTTCAAAATTGCGTTTGGTATAATTATGGACAATCTATGAGGGCTAAAAGGGGTTTTGATATGAGATCAAAAGTAGTAAAAGTAATTCTACTCATTACAATTGCATCTTTCTGTTTATTTGCATATGGTTTTGTTTCAGGTGTAAATGATGTATTAAATCCGAAAGCTTCAAATTTAATTAAAAAGACCGATGTAGTGGCAAAAGAGAAAAAGAAAACGGGAACGTTACAAATCGTTAGTTTAGGTGATTCATTAACACGTGGTGTTGGTGATAAAGAAGGAATTGGCTATATTGGACGGGTGAAGGAAGATTTACAAAAAGATTATAAGCAAAAGGTTGCTTTGACTAACTTAGCGGTTAGTGGTGCGAAAATGCCTGACTTATTAAAACAAATTGAGAGTAGTGGCGCTCAATATTCAATTAAGCAAGCAGATGTAATCGTCTTAACGATTGGAGGAAATGATTTATTTCCGGGCTGGGAATCGCTTGGAAAGATAGATTTAGAAACATATCGTCCTGATACAGAAACATTCCAGAATGAAGCGAAGAAAATTATAGAAGAAATTCGTAAGTTAAATACAGATAGCCCTATTTTTTGGCTAGGTTTATATAACCCTTTTGAAGATGTAGAAGATTTAAAAGGGTCTTCAAACATTGTTGTAGACTGGAATGCATCTTTAGAAAAACTGGCGGTAAATGATAAAAATGTGTATATTACACCGACATTTGATTTATTCCAAAACCGTGGGAAAGATTTATTATACTCCGATCATTTCCATCCGAATGAAGTAGGGTATACATATATGGCGGACCGATTAGTTCAAAATATTGCGAGTAAATTAAAACTAGAACAAGGAGGGGTAAAATGACGACGATACTTTCCGTACGAGACGTGAAGAAGGTAATTGGAAAGAAGACAATTGTAGAGAATATTTCCTTCGATGTAAAACAAGGAGAAGTGTTTGGCTTCCTAGGACCGAATGGTGCCGGAAAAACAACTACCATTCGAATGTTAGTTGGATTGATTAAAGAAACAGAAGGTACGATTTCTATTGGTGGTTATTCTATTAAGGAAAATTTCAGAGAAGCGATGCGTCAAATTGGGAGTATCGTTGAAAACCCAGAACTGTATACATATTTAACGGGCTGGGAAAATTTAAAACAATTTGCCCGTATGCTAGGTGGTATATCAGATGAACGTATTATTGAAATTGCTCAAATGGTTCATTTGGATGAAAGAATTCACGATAAGGTAAAAACATACTCACTCGGTATGAAACAGCGCCTTGGCATTGCGCAAGCGCTTCTTGGAAATCCCAAGTTGCTCATATTAGATGAGCCAACAAATGGTTTAGACCCAGCTGGAATTAGAGAACTAAGGGAATTTATACATAAGCTTGTGAAAGAAGAAAATATGAGTGTGTTTATTTCAAGTCACTTACTAAGCGAAGTACAAATGATATGTGATCGGGTTGCGATTATTCATAAAGGAAAAATGATAACAGTTGCCAAGGTTGAAGAGTTAATTAAAACAGCAAGTGATCGTGTAGAATGGATTGTTACACCAATTTCTAAGGCGAAAGATATGCTAGAAGATGCTGAGGAAGTAAGAGAAGTGAGTATAGAAGGTAATCGATTACTATGTCGCATGGATATTGTATCTATAAGTAGTTGGAATAAACGTTTTGTAGAAAACGAGATAGATGTGCATAGTGTTAAGGAGCTTGTATTTACGTTAGAAGATTTATTTATTGAACTCACAAGGGGTGAGCAGCATGCGTGAATTTGCGAATCTAGTTTTGAATGAATCAGAAAAGATTTATCGTAAGAAACGTATTTTTGTTGTCATGCTTATTTTAGCAATCTTGATCCCACTTTTCGTATATGCGCAGTATCGTGAAATAGAAACGACACAAAAACGACTTGGGACAACTGATTGGAAAGTGTCACTGCAACAACAAATTGTTGATTCTCAGAATCGGTTAAATAACTCTAGGTTGCCAGAAGAATGGCGTGATTGGCTAAAGGTAAGAGTGGAGCAACAACAATATTATTTAGATCACGATATTAACCCGATGGCACCGGGCGCACCAACTTTTGTAAGGGCGTTTATTGAGCAAGGAATTACATTGTTTATTCCGCTTCTCGTAATGATTGTCGCTATTGATATTGTTTCAGGAGAACGAAGTGATGGGACGATGAAGATGTTACTTACACGGCCGATCCGACGCTGGAAAATACTCCTTAGTAAGTACATGACGATGCTATTTTTCATTTCACTCATACTGCTTCTTGTCGGTTTGTTTGCTTACATATTATCTGGGCTTGTATTTGGATACTCGGGATGGAATTTACCCGTTTTAACTGGGTTTGTTATTGATAAGGAAACGTTAAATACGAATTTTGTACATCTTATTCCGCAGTGGCAATACGTCTTGATGGCGTATGGGTTAGCTTGGTTTGTTGCTATCGTTGTTGGAACTATATCATTTATGGTTTCGGTTTTAATTCGAAATACACCAGCCGGTATGGGCGTTATGTTAGCCGCATTAATCGCAGGTGGCATTTTAAGCTCGTTCGCAACATCGTGGGAAGGCGCGAAATATATTTTTAGTGTGAATTTATCATTAACAGATTATCTATCAGGAAAATTACCTGCATTACAAGGCTTATCGATGGGGTTCTCTTTAATGAATTTAACGGTATGGGCAGTTGTGTCCCTTATTATTTCATTTGTAGTATTTACAAAGCAGGATATGGTGAATTAATTGGACGGGAAGTGAAAGCATGAAAAATGTTTTAAAAAATGATTGGGAGCCATTATTGGCACCAGAATTTGAGAAAGAATATTATCGCAAGCTGGCTGATTTTTTGAAAGAAGAGTACAGTACCCATGTTGTTTATCCAAGGATAGAAGATATTTTTAGCGCTCTAGAGTATACAAGTTATGAAAATACAAAGGTCGTTATTTTAGGGCAAGATCCATATCATGGACCGGATCAAGCACATGGTTTAAGCTTTTCGGTACAGCCCGGCATTAAAACGCCACCATCATTGCTAAATATGTATAAAGAACTTCGAGATGAATATGGTTATGAAATCCCGAATAACGGTTATTTAGTAAAGTGGGCAGAGCAAGGAGTTTTATTATTAAATACTGTATTAACAGTTCGACAAGGTGAAGCCAATTCTCATAAGGGAAAAGGTTGGGAGTATTTCACAGATCGTGTAATTGAGCTATTAAATGAACGTGAAAAATCGGTTATTTTCATATTGTGGGGACGTCATGCACAGGCGAAGAAAAAATTAATTACGAATACGAAGCATCATATTATCGAGTCTGTACATCCAAGCCCACTATCGGCAAGACGTGGTTTCTTTGGTAGTAAGCCATACTCTAAAGTAAATACGATTTTAGCTAATATGGGCGAGAGAGAAATTGATTGGGAAATTCCAAACCTATAAATAGAAAAGGTAGTTAACCAGTCGTTAACTACCTTTTTGTTATTATTGTTGTTCGTTCTTTAATTTTGCATCTAGTACAAACGTACCGAATGGGATAACTGATGAAACGAATGCTCCAAGTGCCCATAAAATTGATTTACGGTGTACGATTGTTACTTGAATTACCGCAAAGATAAATAGAATAAATAAAACACCATGAGCCATGCCTGTAATTTTAACGGCTGTTGCAAATCCTGCAAAATATTTTAATGGCATTGCTACAAATAATAGTAGTAGGAAAGAAATCCCCTCAACAAGTCCAATTGCTCTTAATCGTCCGATTGGTGTAGATAACATGAAGTAGCCTCCTTTAATGTGTGCTTGTATATAGTAAATTTGTATTCTTTTTCAAAATAAAATAGTCTATTTTGTTTCATTATATACAAAAAGAAAGTTTACACTACGAGAATAGTGCAAAGTTCAAAATATAGTCACAAAAGCATGGTAATTTAAATAAAAACCTATTTGAAGTGTTTGACTTCAAATAGGTTTTGTGAGTGGAAATATTAAACAAGTACTTCGTTTTTTAGTACAAATTTCTCTACGACTTTTGCAACGCCATCGTTCATATTTGTATCTGTTACGTAGTTTGCAATTTCTTTAATATCATCTGGTGCATTGCCCATTGCAACACCAAGACCAGCGAATTCGATCATCGCCTGGTCGTTATAGCTATCGCCCATTGCGATAACTTCTTCACGCTTAATTCCAAGTTTTTGGATTAGTTGGTTTAAGCTTGTTCCTTTTGTAACACCAGCTTCAGTAAATTCTAAGAAGAATGGTTTAGAACGCATAACGCTTAATTGGCCTTCTAGTTGTTTTTGTAGTTTCTTTTCAACTTCAACAAGGCGTTCAGCTTCTTTATTCATTAATACTTTTACTACAGGCTCTTTAACAGCAGCTTTAAAGTTATCTACTACAACAATTGGCATACCAGTAATATCGCCCTCAATTTCAGTATAAGGATTATTTTCTTCAGTTACGATATCATCACCAATGTAAGTATGAATCCATACATCTTCAGTTTTACTAATTTCAAATAGGTTGTGAACGATTTCAGGAGACAGTGTACTACTAAAGATTTCTTCATTTGTTTTACAGTTAATAATTTTTGCACCATTAAAGGACAGAATGAAGCTACCGTATTCTTCTAAACGAAGTTCTTTCGCTACATTGCGCATACCAAAAGTTGGACGCCCAGAAGCAAGTACAACTTTTATACCTTGCTCTTGTGCAGTCATTAGAGCCTCTTTCGTACGAGGTGAAATAGTATGGTCGTCACGTAATAAAGTATCATCTAAATCTAAAACAATCATTTTATAAGTCATATTGAAAATTCCTCTCTTTGTTGAAATAGAAATAAAGTTTTATGAAGATATTGGGGAATATATAGTAAGACATCGAACTTCTTTATGTGAAGCTAGGAGAAGTTCTTTATTGTTAGTATAAATTACCATGAGCATGTTGCCCATGATAATTTATACGGCTAACGCTTGATTAGCTCTCACTTTATCATTATCGTAACAACTCTAAAGATAGAGTGCAATAATGGAAGTTTTCCAATTTACGATGGTTGTTTTTCTGTAGAACGAGAAAATAGTATTTCGAGCAAAATTGCCATTACAGACCCAAGAACGAGCCCGTTACTTAAAAATGATGCTAAAAATGGTGGGAGCGTAGAAAATGCTCCTGCGGGAACAAACATAACTCCGACTCCTGTAAAGATGGAAAGACCCGCTACTTTAAATAATCGTTCTTTATTTTGTACTGTGTCGTATTCACGGAAAGCTAGACCAATCATACTTGCAAATACAGGATAAATAGCAGCATAACCAACTGCAACTGGGATTGCTGCAAAGAATGAAGTGATCTGTGGGAATATACTAACGGCAATAATAAAGCTTGATCCTAACATAAATGGGAGTCGCTTATAAATATTAGTCGTTGCAATAAACCCTGCTGATCCAGAAATAGCAACAGGTCCAATAGCTGAGAATAGACCGCCTAATAATTGATTGATTCCTGTTATAATGCCGGCTTGTTTGAAACGATCTGGTGCGGCATCCTCTTCATACTTAGAGACAATCTTTTGCACAACACGAATACTTGCTAACATATTTGTTAGAAGTAATAGTGTAACGAAAACTACCGTAATTGCCATGTTCCATTCAATGCGAGGCGTTCCGAAAACAAATAGAGATGGAAAACGGATTATATCTGTCACAGGCGTTACTGGATTAGATAATCCGAAGCATGCGAATAATATCCAGCCGCAGACGATACTGAAAAGAACGGAATATTGTCCAATAATAGGTAGCTTCATGATGAAAAAGGATAGTAAAATAACAATGAGTGAAAGAATAAATACGTCAGCTTGTACTTCTGTATGTTGTCCGTCAAGGCCGAACATTCCCTTTAAGAAGGACCCGCTAAGTTGCGCGACAAGAAGAAATAAATATGTTCCAATGACTGTCGGTGTAAAATAGCGGACTAGTTTATCGATGAGTCCAAAAACACTAAGAATAATACAAATGATACCACTTAATAGGAAGGCGTACTGAAGGACTTTAAGCGTTTCATTGCTGGATCCAAATAATACGACACCTAAACTTGCATAAAGGGAGAAAATTCCCCACCAAAGGCCTGCAGGACCTTCTTGAATAGGAAGTTTATGTCCAAATATAGCTTGCAGTAGACCAGCAAAGCCAAGAACAAATAATGTCCTTTGTACGAATGCAATAGCTTCAGCACCATCGAGGCCATAACTAGTTGCGACGCTAATTGGTACAATAAGGCTCCCAGCTAAAATAAATAGCGCCCATTGTAAGGCGGAAAGAAATGTTTTCATTATATCAACCTCTTTCATAGATTCCGTATCTAGTATATATGTATTTCATTTCTACTGGCAAAGATTGTAGATAGAGAAAAGAGTTGAAGCGCGATATGAATGCACGTAAGCAATTATGGATAGCAGTTATATGTATGACTTTTGTTGTAATTCTAGGAACGCTAGGATTTATGATGATTGAAGAGATTAGTTTGTTTCAAGCATTTTGGATGACGATGATTACTGTATTGACTGTTGGATACGGAGATGCCGTTCCTGTAACGCAAGCGGGGAAAGTATTTGCACTCCTTATTATACCTGTTGGCGTCGGTATTGTTACGTATGCAATTGGGGTAGTGGCAGCTATGATTATTGAAGGGAATTTATTTCATGCAGTACGGAGGAAGAAGATGGATAAACAAATAGCGCAGTTGAAAAATCATATTATCGTATGTGGTTGCGGTAGAGTGGGGCTTCAAGTTGTACATGAATTGCAAGAAAAGAAAATCCCATTTGTCGTTGTTGATAAAGATGAGAGTATATTGGAGCAGGAAAAGCTTTTATTTGTACACGGAGATGCAACGGAAGACCAAGTGTTACATCATGCTGGAATTTCAAAGGCAGCTGGTTTAGTTGCTATCGTAGCAAATGATGCTGAAAATGTATTTATTACATTAACGGCAAGGGGATTAAACGATGCAATTAAAATTGTGGCAAGAGCAGAAAAACCAGAAACTGAAGACAAGTTAAAGCGTGCTGGGGCAAATAAGGTGATTAATCCATCTAGCATGGCAGGAATTCACATTGCAAAAGGTATTGCGAATCCGCTAACAGTTCATTATATTGATACAGTACTGTATGGCGTGGAGCAGTCATTTGTAATTGAAGAAATTGCAGTCGGAAAAGGTTCTATTTTAGCTAGTAAATCGTTACTAGAGAGTGATGTGAGAAATCAATTTGATGTAACAATTTTAGCGATTTTGAGAAACGGGGATGTTATACATAATCCAACGGGGCAGGAAAAACTACAAGAACATGATATGATAATAGTATTTGGTTCAGTAGAGAAGCTGGGACAATTTGAGAAAGAACTACAAAGTAAGAGGTGATAAGGAATGCAAATATCGAGCGATAAGATTTTAAATAAAATGGCGAATGAAATTGCAAAGGCAAAAAGCAGTGAAGGACAACAATCAAAGGCGCATTTATTAGTTGTGCGAGCGTTATGTGATTTATTATTAGATGAACAAGCTGAGCCTTCTATGTATAGAGAACCTGAGGTTCAATCACAAGTAATTGGATCTCAGCCTATGACGACAGTTCAACCAGTTATGCCGGTTTCTGGAGAACCTGTATATATAAAAGAAGAAGGTGCAAATGGTAATTCATTATTTGATTTTTAAGGATTAAATCGTTTGGATTATATGTGAAAATTGCTTATTATAAAAATAAAAAGGGGAATTAAGATGAAAATTTTCTTTTTACTAGGTTGTATTGCGGCAGGGCTATCTGTTGCGTTAGGGGCTTTTGGAGCACACGGTTTAGAAAATAAAGTTTCTGCAAAAATGTTAGAAGTTTGGAAAACAGGCGTTACATATCAAATGTTTCATGCAGGTGGACTATTCGTAGTTGCTTTATTGATGGATAAAATTCAATCATCACTTTTAACTACTGCTGGCTGGCTTATGGTAGCCGGGATTATTATGTTTTCAGGTAGTCTGTATGCATTAAGTACGACAGGTATTAAGTTCTTTGGCCCAATTACACCTCTTGGTGGTGTAGCGTTTATTGTGGCATGGATCTTAGTCGGAACTGCAGTTGTAAAAGGATTATAAAAAACAAAAGCTGGCATACGCCAGCTTTTTTTTATGGTCTTGGAGCATAACTTGCTTGTTGACTAGGTAAATACGCAATTTCTTCTGGGAATTCTACATAATCTAAGTAAATCATTAATAGTAAATAACGTTTCCCTGATTGTGGCTCACTAATTACGATATGATCACGACCAGCTGCTTCGATAATACCTGTATAAGATTGTGTACCGAGTGAACTACCACGCTCATAAGTCATTACAACTGTGGCTTGCTTGCCCTTGTTCAAGCGAAGAATATTTTCAATATATGACTGTTCTAGAGGTAGCATGCCTTGAGAAACAGCATATTGTGCTTGCGCAGCTTGTTGTTGCATTGCTTGCTGTTGTTGCTGTTGCTGTGGGGTCATTTGTTGCGGTTGTACGTAAGTTCCAGATGGTTGATAGAAACCTGTTCCGTAATACGGATTTTGTTGCTGTGCCATTCAAAAATCCCTCCTCATTATCAATCCTTAATATACGCCAGGACAATCCTCGCCAGATGGCTGGAAGAAGCAGTGCTTTTTGAAGCGACCAGAGTTTTGTTGATTATACCAAGTTGGTGGACAAGGGCCTTCAGGTCTAAAAAACCATAAGGAAAAGTTGGCAGGCCAAAAACGTTGTCCTTGAATCGTTCGCCTTGCTAATGCGATATCTTGTTCTCTTGCACGTTGATAAAAATACCCTTTTTGCGTTGCCTCAAAACCTCCAGGGTTTTGATAAACCATTTGACGTAAATTACGTATTTTTTTAAAATCTAAACAATTTCCGCGGACACGATTTACCCCAACGTTTCCGACCATCAACATTCCTTGTTGCCCTTCTCCTTCGGCTTCAGCACGCATCAGTCTAGCTAATAACTTTACATCTTCTTCGTTATAAGCAATAACGCCCATTATGTGTCACCTCTCTTTTTGGAATACCTTGTGGAAAGAGGTTTATCTCTAGATGAAGTGTGTAACAATTACTAGTTCATACGTATGAGGAAAAGGACTCAGATATGACAACCAAACGAAGTTTTACATGGAGAGAGGAAAATAAAGAAAGCTAGCGTGAGCTAGCTTTTCATCATTAAAATACTTTAGACCATAAGTTTGAGAAGAAATCACCAATAGAGCGCATTGTTAATACGAACCAATTTGCTTTTTCAACTTCTTCTGTCGTTTTTGCAGTAACTTTCATACTTTTACTACCGTCTAAGAAACCATACTTATCAGTTGATTCTAAAGTAATTGAGCCTACTTTGGCACCTTTCTTAATAGGAGCAACTAAATGTCCATCTTCAGCAAGAGATTTATCTACTTCAGTCCCAATTTTATAAGGATCTTTGCTACCTTTTTTTGCAATTACTGTTATTTCTTTTTCCGGTGCAACAGTTACTTGATCTTCTTTCCCTTTTACTACAGAAATTGTATTGTTTTTATTCACTTTTAGCTTTTGTTTTTCGAAATTATTAAACCCGTATTCGATTAATTCACGAGATTCTGTGAAGCGCTCATCCATTGATTTTGTTTTAATAATAACTGAAATAAGACGTACATCACCACGTTTAGCAGTAATAGTAAATCCGTATCCAGCTGTATCAGAACTTCCTGTTTTTAAACCATCTGTTCCTTCATAAGAGAAAGCGGCACCTGGTAACATCCAGTTCCAGTTTTCCATACGAATTGGTTTCGGATGATTATCTGGGAAGTTTCTAAATCTTTGTTTTGTATCCTCTAGCATTTCTGGATACTTTGTAATTATTGCTTTTGAAAGCATACCCATATCGCGAGCTGACATGGAATTTTCTCCATTCGGATCCGTTCCTTCAGGATGTTTTCCCTTTAAGTCAGCGTTATTTAACCCAGTAGCGTTTACAAATTTATATTTCTTTAACCCTAGTTTTTTTGCATGTTCATTTGCAAGATTTAAGAAGTTTTTCTCACTTCCTGCAAGAAGTTCTGCTAAGGCAATACTAGATCCGTTTGCAGAGAAGATAACGATAGAATGATATAATTCTCTTACAGTATATTGACGTCCCTTTTCAAACGGAACGTTAGAGAATTCATTATTACGTGAAACTTCATACGCGTAATCAGAAATGTTTACCTTTGTATCCCAAGTGGTTTTTCCTTCTTTAATTGCTTCTAATACAGCATAAACAACAATTAATTTTGACATACTAGCGATAGCTAGTAATTCATCTGGATTTTGTTCATGCAGTATTTTTCCTGTATCTGCATCAAATAGAAGTGCAGCGGCTGCCTCAATGTTTATTTTTTCTTCCGCATGGGATGTTGTTACTCCTAAGGAAGAAATTGACAATAAAAGTACTAGTAAAATAGACAAGATTTTCTTCATATAGATTATCACCTTCGCATCGTTATTAGCATGTAGCTCGTACCATTTTAGCATAAATTTGGATATAGAAAGGTTACAATTTTGTAAGGAATTTGAAAGGGATTTGTCGATTTTTGTTCAAATTTGCAGAGGAAAGAAGTTTTTTGAGGAGAAATATAGAGGATAATAAAAAAAGGAACGAAATTCGTTCCCTTTTTACGATTTACTCCGCATTAACGGGCAGTAAGATTCCTACCTCGCAATTCAGTGAAAGCAAAGAAGTTAGGAGGGGTATCAACTGCCCGTAAAAGCCCGATTGGTGAGGGCTGATTAAAGTTTCACTTTATATGTGTAAAAATTTCTCTACCTTTTCGTCTGGTAAAATGTTCCCAACGAAAAATGTTCCGAATTCACCATAACGAGCACTTACTTCATCGAAGCGCATTTCATATATAAGTTTTTTAAATTGAAGAACATCGTCAGCGAATAATGTTACGCCCCACTCAAAATCATCGAATCCAACTGATCCTGAAATAACTTGGCGTACTTTACCTGCGTACTGGCGACCGATTTTACTATGACTGTACATCATTTTTTTACGTTCTTCCATAGGAAGCATGTACCAGTTATCATCACCTTGGCGGCGCTTGTCCATTGGATAGAAGCAAATGTGATTTGCCTTTGGTAGTTCTGGATATAAGCGAGCTAAGATTTGTGGGTTTTGATATGGATCTTCATCAGCTGGAAGGTAGTTGCTTAGTTCAACAACAGATACGTAAGAGTATGCAGGAACCATATATTCAGCTAATGTTGTTTTATTCAATTCTGTCTCAATTTCATTTAACTCTTCCATTGTTGGACGTAAAATCATAAGCATAATATCAGCTTTTTGGCCAACAACAGTATACATTGCATGACTGCCTTTTTTCGCAGTAGATACTTTGTTCCATTTTTCAACGACATTTAAAAATTCAGACACAGCTTGTCCGCGTTCGTCGCTAGATAATGTTTTCCATGCAGCCCAATCAATAGAACGTAAATCATGTAAACAATACCAGCCATCTAACGTTGTTGTTGCTTCACTCATTCTATTCACCTCAGTTAATGATAGTTTTACACGTTAACTATAGCATATATAGTTTTAAAATCATCTATATAAAACCTTGGCGCATAAAATTGTCACATTTAAATTTGCTTTAAAATAGGAGGAGACAAGGCTTAAAGGGACTTTATTTTTAGGCTGAATTTTATGAAAATATAATCATTTTCATTTTATCTATTTTTTGGGAGCTATAAGTTTAAAATATAGAGGAAAAGCAGTATTCTTAAAGATAGAGTTTTTTAACATATGTAGGAGGGTTTATTCGTGAGCAACTTATTTACAACAGTAAAAGAAAAAGTTCAAGGAAAAGGCATTTCTATCGTACTTCCTGAAGGAACTGATGAAAGAATTTTAGGCGCTGCAGAGCGTTTAGCAAAAGAAGAGTTAGTAAAACCAATCTTAGTTGGTAATAAAGAAGAAATTAGCGCAAAAGCTGCTAGCATGAATTTAACATTAGCAGGCGTTGATATTTACGACCCAGCTACATACGAAGAAATGGATGCAATGGTAGCATCTTTCGTTGAACGCCGTAAAGGTAAAGCAACTGAAGAAGACGCTCGCAAAATCCTTAAAGACGAAAACTACTTCGGTACAATGCTTGTATACATGGGCAAAGCACACGGTTTAGTAAGTGGTGCAGCTCATTCTACAGCTGATACAGTTCGTCCAGCACTTCAAATCATTAAAACAAAACCAGGCGTTACAAAAACTTCTGGCGTATTCATCATGGTACGTGAAGAGGAGAAATATGTATTCGCTGATTGTGCAATTAACATTGCACCAAACAGCCAAGATTTAGCTGAAATTGGTATCGAAAGTGCGAAAACTGCTGAACTATTCGGTATTGATCCACGCGTTGCTATGTTAAGCTTCTCTACAAAAGGTTCTGCGAAATCTCCAGAAACAGAAAAAGTTGTAGAAGCAACTCGCATTGCAAAAGAAATGGCTCCTGAATTAACTTTAGATGGAGAATTCCAATTCGATGCTGCATTCGTACCATCTGTAGCTGAGAAAAAAGCTCCAGGTTCTACAATTCAAGGTGATGCTAACGTATTCGTATTCCCAAGCTTAGAAGCTGGTAATATTGGCTACAAAATTGCTCAACGTTTAGGTAACTTCGAAGCAGTAGGACCAATCTTACAAGGTTTAAATATGCCTGTAAATGACCTGTCTCGCGGATGTAACGAAGAAGAAGTGTACAAGTTAGCTTTAATTACAGCAGCTCAAGCACTTTAATTCTATAATGAATTGAAATAAAGACCGTCGCTATTATAGCGACGGTCTTTATTTTTCTAAGCCAAGTGCTTTATTGTTACGATCAATAATACGTTGTAAATTCGTCTCATATAAAGGAACTTCATCTACTGTTAATTGAGATGGTGTTAACTTTGGAGCGAATTGCTGCAGTGTTTTTAAAAGGCGCATCATTAAATCTTGTACTGTAATGGTTTCGCCAAGTAATTCTGAAAGTGAAGCCATCGTACTCGGTACAATTTCAGGATACGTAAAGCGTGTTTCTTCTCCTTGGATTGCTAGGTTGTAGAAATCACGAACGAGTGAGGCACGTTCAGAGCCACTTCCTGTAGCACAAAGATAAATTTGGACAGCGACACCGCCGCGAATACGGCGCTGTGAAATGCCAGCAAATTTTTGATTGCGAATACTTAAGTCATAGCTACCAGGACAGTAAGAACCAACAATTTCTTTTGCCTCGATTGTAACATCGTAATCGTTTAACATTTCCTTAATTAAATGCCACATTGTATCGTATCCAAGATCAATATCGATACCTTTTTCCGTCTCTTGGAATAAAAGTGATACGTTTAAAACCCCTTCATCAAGTACGACTGCAAGTCCACCGGAATTACGAACGATAACATTGAAGTTGTTTTCTTGTAAAAAGGAAATACCTTCTTCCAAGTGTGGTAGGCGTGAATCTTGAATGCCAAGAACAATTGTATTGTGATGAACCCAAGAACGCATTGTTGCAGCTGATTGACCATTTCCAATGCTTGTGCACAGTGTGTCATCCATTGCGAATGACTGCAATGCATGGAATGTTGGTCCCAAACTAGACTGATCTACAATACGCCACTCTGGCTGAGATAAAATGGAACGGGAATTGCTCATATAACTAACCCCTTATCTTTAAAATGACAATCTCTATTATAGCAAAAAATAATGAAATTAGTTTTTAAGAGGGAACCTTACTGAATTGTAAGGTTGTTGTAAGGAAAGTGAATTGGTTAAACTAGCTGCGGTGGTTAAACTAAGAAATGTAATTATGATTTCAGGAGGAATACAAATGAAAAAAGTGAAATTAGGACTCGTAGCGATTATGTCAGCTGCTGTATTTAGTGGTTGTTCTATTATGGATATGATTGCACCACAAGCAAAGGGCGTTGTTATGTACGGAGATGAAACTGGCGTTCAAAAAACAATGGATCAATATAAAGATAAAATTGAATCCCAAAGTAAATTTGAAGCAAAACTAGGTACTGTCAATGAGAAAAAGGTTTTAATTATGAATAAAACAACAGCTGAAAAAATGGTAAAAGAAAACATGCTGAAAAAGGTAGTAAAAGAAGATGTGGAACCAATTAAAGCATTGCCATCTGTTTCAGATGAAGTGGGAGTAGTATTCGCTAAAGAGGAACAAAAAGATGTAGTAATTGATGGAAAGAAAATGAAGTATGAAGGTAATGTAGTAATCGGTGATGCACGTAAATATACAGATATGTATGCGGTTGTTAGTGATGCCGAATATACAAAGATAAATGAACCGGTAAAAACGATTGGATTAGCAGCCTTTAAAGAAAATCCAAAGGAAAAGATTTTCCCAGATATAAAGAAAGGTTCTAACATAGAAGAAGCACATATGGTGGAAGTGAAATAATAAAAAGGATGCATGTAATGCATCCTTTTTATTCTGCGATTTTTTCTAAATTACCGTTTCGATCCATTCGGAAAGATGTTTGAGAACGTTCTTCGTCATCCATGACTGCCAACTTACGAGCGCGGTTCATAATGTTCATAAGTGTTTCGTAATCTTCTTGTACAGTATGAGATTGTGCTTCTAATTTTTCTAGTTTCTTTTCTAGTTCTTCATTTCGAAGGATTTGTGATTTAATTTCTTGTTTCAATCTCGTATTCTCGTTTTCAAGAGCTGTTACTTTTATATTTGAAGATCCGACTGTTTGTAAAAAATAAATAACATCTTGCATTGTCATAGAGCCTTTTGCAGCAGGAACAGTAGGTTCTTGATATGGAATAGCTTCTTTATATTGTACAATTGATTCCTCTTGCACGAATTCTTCATAGTCAGTTATCGAATCTGAAGCTGGTGGTGTATAAAGTAAACGTTTTTTAGCTTGTTCACCGCTTGCAGCACGCATTTTATCTTTACGATGTTTTTTTGCTAGTTGAAGAGCTTGTTCATAGCTATAGCGAACAACAGCATTCCAACGGAAACCACAGGCAGCCGATGTACGATTTAATTGATCACCCACTTCTTCAAATGCATTTAATTGAGTACTTCCTTCTCGAACGTGACGAAGTACGGTTTCAGCAAGTAATAAATCATCCTCATCTGTCCAAGCATCTTGTCTTACTTTCATAGATTCAACTCCCTTTCTTTTTATGAACTTCCTATTTTTATAATGGGCAAAAAAATGAGCTTTTATACAAAGCTTTTAAAAATATGGTAGATTTCGATGAAAGGTATAAATTTTGCCAAGAATGACGTAAGCTTCTGTAGGAGAACATATAAATATGTAGCATTATATGAAGAAAGAGCTTTATAGGGAAACTTGCAACGAGCTTCAAAGAGCGGTAAAATACCATTTAGTGTTTATTTTTAAATGTACTTGAGAAAAGTTTAAAATAGAGGAAGTGTTATATAATGGGGAACGAATTTCGTGTGTGTGATGATTGTCAGGCAACGAACGTTAAAACATTGATTCCGAAGTTGAAAAAAGTAGATTCATGTGCAACGATTGAAGTTGCGTGTCAGTCTTACTGTGGCCCTGGTCGTAAAAAATCATTCGCATTTGTAAATAATCGTCCAGTTGCGGCTCCAACGGAAGATGAATTAATTGTAAAAATTGAAGCAAAGCTAAATAAGTAAGAAAAAGAAGAGTGAACAGATTACTCTTCTTTTTTTATGCCCATAAGAGGAATGAGTTATTCTACGAAAATACAATTGAGTAGATTAACATTCAATGAAGGAGGGGCATTATCTATTCATTCAAATTTCAATTTATATAAATTTGTATTTCAAAATAATGGTTGACAGTCTTTTAAAGCGATAGGTAGAATAGAAGGTGTCTGATTCTGAGAATCATTATCAGGAAAAGAACAATTCATCTAATTTTTTTATTACTATTTGAGAATAAATTTCATTTCATTAAATATATGTTGTTGGTTAGGATGGTTGAGGGATGGAAGCGAGCGCAAGGAGTATAGAACAGCAAGATGTGAATGTTAAAGAGATTAAGAGCAGACCGCTCATTGCTTCTATTATTTTAATAGTAGGTACAATTTTGTTAGCTTTAAGCATGGCAGTTTCTATTTCGTTTGGAGCGGCAGATATTAGTTTAAAGACTGTATGGCAAGCTGTGTTTCAGTTTGACGGTTCTATTACGCATCATAACGTAATTCAAGAACTTCGCATGCCTAGAGCAATAGGGGGCGTAGTTGCAGGTGCCTTTTTAGCGGTATCGGGGGCAATTATGCAAGGTATGACGCGAAATCCACTTGCTTCTCCATCATTAATGGGGATTACAGATGGGGCTGTATTTGGGATTGCAATTATGTATGCATTCTTCCCTAATTCACCTTATTTAATGTTCGTTATCGCATCTTTTATTGGAGCAGCGTTTGGAGCGGCCATTGTATATGGTGTTGGGTCTTCTTCACCAGGTGGATTAACGCCTGTGAAGTTAGCTTTAGCAGGAGCGGCAATTAGTGCTTTATTAGGGGCCATTTCATCTGGAATTGCGTTATATTTCAACCTTGCCCAAGAGGTGAGTATGTGGAATGCAGGCGGAGTTGCTGGAGTGAAATGGGAAAGTATTAATATGTTAGTACCGATTGGTCTTGTTTGTCTCTTTATTGCGATTATAATGTCGAGGTATATTACAATTTTAAGCTTCGGTGAAGAAATTGCGATTGGACTTGGTCAAAATACGACATTAATTAAATTTATCGGAACAGTACTTGTTCTTGTGTTAACAGGTTCTGCAGTTTCTATGGCAGGATCGGTTGGATTTGTTGGTCTTGTAATCCCACATATGACTCGTTTCCTCGTAGGCTCAGACTATAGATGGGTTATTCCATGTTCTGCGGTCTTAGGCGGACTGTTAATTGAATGTGCAGATATGTTATCTCGCGTTATTAATCCGCCGTTTGAAACGCCAATTGGAGCAATTACAGCGCTAATTGGGGTTCCATTCTTCCTCTACTTAGCACGTAACGAAGGGAGAGGGAAAATGTGAGGACAAGTGTCTTAACAAAAAAGAACGTTTCGGTTTTAACAATTTTAGTAGGATTAATCGTTACTGTATTTTTAGTAAGTTTAAATACAGGGACATTTAAAATACCACCAATGGACGTATTGAAGTCATTGGTTGGACTTGGGGCTGACGATCAGTCTGTTATTTTATTTGAATTCCGTATGCCACGCATGGTTATTGCTATATTAGTCGGATCTGCTTTAGCGATGTCAGGTGCGATTTTGCAAGGGTTATCACGAAATCCACTTGCTGATCCAGGTATTATCGGTATTAACGCTGGAGCGGGATTAACAGTTGTTATATTCGTCTACTTTTTCTTCGGGAAAGTTGGGACTGGTACATTTTTATCTGTATTTATCCTTCCATTCTTCGCGTTAGTTGGTGCGATATTAGCAGCAGTTATTATTTATTTACTAGCATGGAAAGACGGCGTTTCATCAACGAGATTAATACTAGTTGGTATCGCTGTTGCAGCTGGGTTTGGTGCTGTTAGTTTAATTTTTTCTATGAAGATGACATCTAACGATTTCCGTTTTGCGACGATTTGGTTAGCAGGAAGTTTGTGGGGCACAGATTGGAAGTTCGTGCTAAGTGTACTTCCATGGATGGTTATTTTCTTGCCACTTGCTATTAGTAAGGCGCACATATTAAATGTAATGAACCTAGGCGACTCTACAGCTGTTGGCCTTGGTGTAAATGTAGAAAAAGAAAGACGTAAATTATTATTTATTGCAGTTTGTTTAGCTGGTGCATCTGTCGCTGTTGCCGGAGGAATTGGTTTTATCGGTTTAATGGCTCCGCATTTGGCGAGGCGTCTTGTTGGTGGTAAACATCAAATTATGCTGCCTACTGCTGCACTAATAGGGACGTTTTTACTTTTATTCGCAGACGTAATTTCAAGAAGTGTGTTAACAACTTCAGAAATACCGGTCGGTCTTGTTATTTCTGTAATTGGTGCACCATATTTCATATACTTACTTATGAGGACAAAATAAAGGGAGGCTTTTTGTATGGCAACTTTAGCGGTTGATGCGGTATCTGTTGGCTATAATGAAGGGTTAATTATTGATGGATTAACAGTTGAAATTCCGGAAGGGAAAATTACAACAATTATTGGACCAAATGGTTGTGGGAAGTCCACATTATTAAAAACGGCTTCTCGTATTTTGAAGGCGAAAAAAGGTACTGTTTACCTTGACGGAAAAGCAATTGAGAAACAACCAACGAAAGAAATCGCAAAGAAAATGGCGATTTTACCACAGACTGCAGAAGTGCCAACTGGCCTTACTGTGTTTGAGCTTGTTTCATATGGACGCTTTCCTCATCAAAAAGGATTTGGAACGTTGAAAGAAGAGGATTATCGTTACATTCATTGGGCACTTGAAGTGACGGGAATGACAGAATTCGCAAATCGTCCAGCAGAGGCGTTATCAGGTGGGCAACGTCAACGCGTATGGATTGCGATGGCTCTTGCACAAGGAACAGAATTACTTGTATTAGATGAACCGACAACGTACTTAGATATGGCGCATCAATTAGAAGTATTAAACTTATTGAAAAAGTTAAATGAAGAAGAAGGTAGAACGATTGTTATGGTTATCCATGATTTAAACCATGCTTCTCGTTTTTCAGATCATATGATTGCATTAAAAGCAGGTAAGTTAATGAAACAAGGAACGCCAGACGAAGTGATGACGAGTGAAACACTTCGTAACGTATTTGAGATTGAAGCTCAAATCGTTCCATGTCCAGTAAATTGTAAGCCAATTTGTTTAACATACGATTTAATGATGATTAATAATCAATTACGTAAAAAAGCATAATTAGACCCCCCTCATAGAGAGGGGGACTTCTAATGGACGTTGAGCTTCTTATATACGAATGGGAAGTTGAACGCCCTTTAGAATGGGTCAATAACAACAATTAATAAGTATATATTGATTGAATGTTATCCTCGTTTCTTATAGTTCATTGTAACTTATAAGAGAAATACAGCTAGAAGGAGTGGGAACATGAAGAATTTTAAAATGGCACTATTAGCAATGGTACTAGTCGTTACTTCTGTACTATTTGCAGCTTGTTCTAACAAAGAAGAAGCGAAGAAAGCAGATGCGAAGGATGCGAAAACTGAAGAGCGCACTGTACAACATGTAAAAGGGGAAATTAAAATCCCTGCAAATCCAAAGAAAATTGCTGACCTTAGTGGTTCAACAGAAGAATTATTAATTTTTGGTATGAAACCAATTATTACTGCTAATACATCTCAAGAAAAAATTGATGCACATATTGAAAAGAAATTAAAAGACGTAAAACCAGTTGGCTCTGCTTGGGGCGATAAAATTAACATCGAAGCAGTAGCTGCTGCAAAGCCAGACTTAATTCTTGTAAACAATCGTCAAGAAAAGATCTATGATCAATTATCTAAAATTGCACCAACAGTTATGTTAAAAACTCCATTAGACCAATGGCGTCCAAAATTTGAAGAAGTAGGTCAGATCTTCGGTAAAGAGAAAGAAACAAAAGAATGGTTCAAACAGTATGATGAAAAAGCAAGCAAATTACATGACAAAATCGTTGCGAAAACTGGCGATGCAACATTCATGAAAATGGCTGCATATCCAAATGCTTTCCGTGTATACGGTGACTACGGTTACGGTAGCGTAATCTTTAATGACTTGAAATTACCAGCAGTTAAAGGTACACCAACGGATAAACCATTAGTACAAGTACAAAAAGAAGCTTTAATCGATTACAACCCAGATTACCTATTTGTATTTACAACTGGTGACGGTTCTCAGCGTCTAAAAGAATTCCAAGAAGAATCAATTTGGAAAAATATGAATGCTGTTAAAAACAACCACGTATTTACAATTAAAAACGAAGACTTAAACAAAGGTTACTTCCCTCTAGGTAAAGAAATGATCTTAGATGAAGTTGCTGAATTCGTTTTAGGGAAATAATGTATAAAGAAAAAATCACTTTTACTTCGGTAAAAGTGATTTTTTCTTTATATAAGGGCAATTAATATAGTCTTTCATTTCTTTCTGTTTCCTATTTCGTTTATAATATATAGTAAGAATGCAGTAAAGAAAGGGGGATGTCGGAAGGTGGTATATTTAAACGACAAACTCAGCGAAACAAAAGTGTTTAAAGACCCGGTACATAAATATGTGCACGTGCGCGATCGTGTTATTTGGGATTTAATCGGAACGAAAGAATTTCAACGCTTGCGCCGTATTAAGCAGCTTGGAACGACATTTTTTACATTTCACGGTGCAGAGCATAGTCGCTTTACTCATTCGTTAGGTGTATATGAAATTATTCGTCGTATGATTGATGATGTGTTTGATGGCAGACCGAACTGGAATGCTGAAGATAGATTGTTATGTTTATGTGCATCCTTACTTCATGATGTCGGTCACGGCCCATTTTCTCACTCGTTTGAAAAAGTATTTTCATTAGATCATGAGAAATTTACGCAAAAAATTATCGTTGGAGATACGGAAATTAATCGCGTATTAAGTCGTGTGGATAAAGACTTTCCACAAAAGGTGGCCGATGTAATCGCAAAAACATCTACTAATAAATTAGCGATTAGCATGATTTCCAGTCAAATTGATGCGGATCGTATGGACTATTTATTAAGAGATGCGTATTTCACTGGCGTAAAGTATGGAAATTTTGATATGGAACGTATACTGCGTGTCATGCGTCCATACGGCAATCAAGTAGTTATTAAAAATAGTGGTATGCATGCTGTTGAGCATTATATTATGAGTCGTTATCAAATGTATTGGCAAGTATATTTCCACCCGGTAACGCGCAGTGCCGAAGTTATTTTAACAAAGATTTTACACCGTGCAAAATCATTGCACGAGAAGTATTATACATTTAAAAATCATCCGGTTCATTTCTATTCTTTATTTGAAGAAGAAGTAACAGTAGAGGATTATTTAAAGTTAGACGAGAACGTTATGTATTATTACTTCCAAGTATGGCAAGACGAAGAAGATCCAATTTTAAGTGATTTATGTCGTCGTTTTATGAATCGAAACTTATTTAAATATGTAGAGTTTACAGATCAGCACGGTTTAGATAATTGGATGGAATTAAGTAGTTTATTTAAAAAGATTGGGCTTGATCCAGAATACTATTTAGTAGTTGATTCAACATCCGACTTACCGTATGATTTTTACCGTGCTGGTGAAGAAGAAGAACGTCTGCCAATCTTACTTCTTATGCCAAATGGGGAGCTTAGAGAGCTTTCACGTGAATCGGATATTGTTGAAGCAATTACTGGCAAGAAGAGAAGAGATCAAAAATTATTCTATCCGCATGATTTAATCTATGAAGATGGAAGAAAAGGAAAATATAAAGAGAGAATCATCGAGTTACTAGAAGGAAAAAAATAAGAAGCAGCTAAGAGCTGCTTCTTATGAAAGAACTTGAAATTATTTGTCGCTTAAGCGTTTTCCGCCAACTGCATAATGATTTTTAGACATTTCTTCGATGAAAACAACGATGTTTTCTTCAGGAGCACCAGTTGTTTCGCTTACTGCTGCTGTTACTTTCTCAGCAAGAGCTTTCTTTTGTTCTTCTGTGCGTCCTTCTAGCATTTTCACTGTTACGTATGGCATATATAATCGCTCCTTTTATGTAAGTTACACTCTTATTATAGCGGATTATGGGGAAGAACAATCGAAAAAACAAATATTTTCTTTTTTGGACATATTGAAGAGGAGTTGGAGTATGGATCAGTTATTTAGATATCCATTGCAAGAAATCCCGTTGGTAGCAATGGCGATTATTATTGCATTATCAGTGCATGAATTTGCGCATGCATATGTTGCATATAAATTTGGAGACGATACAGCAAAGAGGCAAGGCCGTTTAACTTTATCACCGATGGCACACTTAGATCCTATCGGGATGATTGCTGTATTAATTCTCGGTTTCGGTTGGGCAAGACCGGTACCAGTTAATCCGTATAATTTTAAAAGACCACGTCTTGCGGGAATATTAGTTTCGATTGCAGGGCCAATTAGTAATTTAATTTTAAGTGCGATTGGTTTAATTATTTTGTATAGCTTAATAGTATTCGGAATATTTGATGCAATTCCAGTTGCAGTAGCTGATACATTAGAGAGATTCTTTGAACTCTTTATAATGTTAAATATTGTTTTACTTGTATTCAACTTATTACCAATCCCACCACTTGATGGATATCGCGTCGTGGAGGATTTAGCGCCAGCAAATATTCGTGCGAAAATGACGCAATATGAAAAATATGGAGCAATTGCGTTATTAATTCTCGTTATTACACCGCTTAGCAATTACACAATCCAACCTATTTTCCAAGTAGTTATTCCGCATGTATTAATGTTTTTACAAAATATCATTGCGCCTATTTTCAGGCTTTTCTAATCAGTAAGCGAGGAGGACTTTACATATGACAGAGAAAAAGAAAAAAATCGGTTTTAATATCGTGAAAAATGATTCAACAGATGGACATGGTGGTTTTGGCGTTGGGGCATTAAGTCTAGAAAACATTTCACCTGTATTTGTCGATGTACTAGAGAAAACAGCATTTGTTGATATCGGTGCGATGCATGCGCGTAGTACAGTCGAAAAAGGTATTAAGTTTTTAACAAATAAAGATGAAGTTCCGAACGGAAAACCATTTTGGCTTGTGTGGGTAACGATTGAAAGAACGGCGACAGGTGCTTATTATGCAGGTGTAACAGCTTGTGAAATGACAGTTGACCGTGAAATTCGCCGCGGATATAAATCACTTCCAGAGCACGTAAACAAAATGGATAAATCAATGAAGCGTCACATTATGGTTGACCATATGGATGAATCATCTAAAAAAGTACTTGGTACGTTCTTGAAAGAACATAATGAAGCAATTTGGAACGAATCTAGTGAAGAATTGCGCCGTGCATTATTAAGTGAATAAAAAATAGCTGACGGATGCCCGTCAGCTATTTTTTTTACCAAGGAAGATATTTTTTCCACCAACTTGTTTTTTTCTTTTCTTCAGTTGTCTTTTCAAATTCTTCTTTATCATCAACATGATCCATACAATATTCAGTTGGTTCTGTACCTTTTGCGAAATACATTTTAACTGAAATGGGACAGTTTTTTGTAGCAATTTTTCCGTTTTCAGGGTTAATATTGACTGCAACGACGTCACTTGGTTGTTTAAACTCTTTTTTAGGTTGTCCATCTAAGCCTTTTTCCATCGTATCGGTCCATATTCTTTTTGCGTAGCCTTGTTCTGCTACATTTGAAATTGATTTAGGTTGATCGTATCCAACCCATACACCAGTGACGATTTGCGGGGTAAATCCAATCATCCAACTATCTGTTTCAGTAGAACCAGACTTTCCAGCATATGTTCTTGATAGCTTTGATAGCATCGATTGACCAGTTACAGCAGCGTAACTGCTTAGTTTTTTATTAAACATGCCCGTCATCATTTCTTCCATCACAAACGCTTTGCTCTTATCAAGAATTTGCTTACTTTCCAAATGAGCATCGTATAACATATTTCCTTCATGGTCCATAATGCGGCGAATAAACACTGGTTTTACTTCTTTTCCACCGTTTGCGAACATGCTATAAGCGTTAACCATTTCAATTGGTTTTACAGGAGATGTACCGAGAGCAAGAGACGGAACATCTTTTAATGCGGTAGTAATACCGAATTGCTTCGCTGTCTTTGTAAGAATGTCTTCGCCTAAAAATAAATTGGTCTTCACGGCATATACGTTATCAGAGACCGCAAGAGCTTGCGCCATTGTTACAAAATCGTCTGCATAATAGTCTTTATAGTTTTTCGGTTTATACTTGGAAACACCGTCACCTAAAGTAAATACGGTATATTCGCTTTTTAAGCGCGTAGCAGGGGTGAATCCTCGTTCTAATGCCGCGTAATACAGGAATGGCTTAAACGTAGAGCCGGGCTGTCGAGCAGCCTGTGTAGCCCTGTTAAATTGACTTGTATTATAATCAGTTCCACCAACAAGGGCAGCTACTTCACCTGTTTTTGGATTCATAGAGACGAGCGCAGTTTGTATGTTTGTTGTGTCGGGTATGTGATCTTTTACAGCTTGCTCTGCGACCGATTGTAATTTAGGGTCTAGCGTTGTATAAATACGCAAACCACCTTTTTGTAATGCTTGTTCATCTAATCCGATATCACGAAGAAGAGAAGCTTGTACAGCATCTTGGAAATAAGGTGCGACCTCTGCCACTTTTTTCGTATCCAATGAGGCGAAAGTTAGTGCCTCTTTCTTCGCTGAAGTTGCTTGTTTCTTTGTAATGTAACCTTGTTCTACCATTTCATCTAATATGAGAGATTGTCGTCCTTTCGCGCGATCCTCTTTTAAAAAGGGAGAGTAGACACTAGGTCCTTTCGGAATACCTGCGAGCATACTAGCTTCAGCTAATGTTAGTTCTTTTGCTGTTTTATCGAAATATAGACGAGACGCAGCTTCGATTCCGTAAGCACCATGCCCGTAATAAATTGTATTTAAATATCCTTCTAAAATATGATTTTTATTATAGTTCACTTCAAGGCGAATTGTGTACATCGCTTCTAATAGTTTACGTTTCCACGTTTTATCATGATCTAAGTATAGGTTACGAGCATACTGTTGTGTAATCGTACTAGCACCTTGGACTTTTGCCATCGCTTTTAAATCGGCAACAATAGCACCAGCAATACGTTTCATGTCAAAGCCATGATGTTTGTAGAATCGTTGATCTTCGATAGATAGTGTCGCCTCTTTTACATAAGGAGAGATTTCATTGAGAGATACATTGTAACGTTTTTGCATTTCATTACTTTGTCCGATAACAGTGTCATCATTAGCGTAAAAGACACTTGTTTGCGGGACAGCAACAGGAGGAGGTCCCATAATTTTTGCAACTATAATAATAACAAAAAAGGAAAAAACGAAAAAAAGAACAGAAGAAAACATTACGGTGAAGAAAAGACGTTTATATTTTTTAAGTTTCGGATTCATAGTTTGATCCATCTTTTTCAGCCCCTCAATACTAATACAAACATTATTGTATTAGTATTGAGGGTTTTCGATTATTTTAAACAATGAAATTTCGAAAACAAAAAGCTCCTTCAATTAAGAAAGGAGCTCAAAAGCACGTGCTGGCCAATCGGTAATAATGACATCTACGCCATAGTCAATCATAGTTTGTAAATCTTTGTATTCGTTAATTGTATAAGGGCGGAAAACGTACCCTTGTTTTTGCGCTAGTTGAACAAATTCCTTTGTTAGCAGTTGAAAGTTTGGGTGTAAACCAGTTGTTTCTCTAGTTTTTGCTTCAGCGATAGCATCAGCAAGTGGTGTATCATATAAAATCGCTCTTGGGATCTCAGGAGCAATCTCTGCTAATAATGAAACAGATTCGTGGTTAAATGAGGAGAATACAATTTGATTTGATAGATGATATTCTCGAACAAGAGCCACAACTTTTTCTTCAATATTTGGATAGTGAATCACGTCTGTTTTTAATTCAATATTGAGTTGTAAACTTGTTGTAGATAGCCAAATGAATACTTCGCGTAATGTTGGGATTTTTGCTTCATGGAAAGAAGGGTCTTTATGGCTGCCAGCATCTAAAGCTTGTAATTCCGCTACCGTTTTTTCAGAAACAAGACCGATGCCATTTGTTGTGCGATCTACCGTTTCATCGTGAATTACGACAAGTTCACCATCTTTTGATAGGTGGACATCAAGTTCAATTCCATGGGCACCAACGCGTTCTGCTTCTTGGAAGGCAATCATCGTATTTTCTGGATGTGTTCCTTTTACCCCGCGGTGAGCGAAAATAAGTGGTTTATTCATACGGAAATCTCCTTATCGTTTCTTTTCTTTCATTATGAAACTGCTTTTGGAAAAATACAATTGAATGGGATAAACATTTACAAAAGTCTAACAGTTGCACAAAAGTTAACGTTAACGTAAAATGTAATAATCGAGTGAAGGGAGGAATAAACATGTATAAAATTGATGAAGTCACAAAGCAAGTTGGTTTAACAAAACGTACACTTCGTTATTATGAGGAAATTGGTTTAATTCATCCCCCTGAACGTAGTGAGGGGAACATTCGCCTGTATACAGACGAGGATATAGCTAGAATTAAAAGAATTGTGGAAGCGAAAGAAGTGTTAGGGATTACGCTTCAAGAAATGCAACATTTCTTATCATTAAAAGAAAGAATGGAGCAAAGAAGAAATAGTGAGAATCCCCGTGACCGTGAAGTGATTCAAGAAATTAAAGAGATGCTTGAAAAACAAGTGCAAACGCTAGACGAGAAAATGGAGCAAATGCAGCGTGTGAAGGCAGAGTTACAAGAAAGTTTAAATCGAGCAGTTATATTTTTAGAGAATACAAAAGGAGAGTAATCAAAATGGAGAGCAAACAAAAACTAGGGAGATTGATTACAGTGGTGGCTACCTTCCTTGCCTTTTCGGGTATAGGGGTAGTCGACCCAATCTTACCAAGCATCGCTGAGCAAATTGGTGCATCGCATTGGCAAGTAGAGATGTTATTTACAGCATATATTTTAACGATGGCAATTATGATGTTACCAGCTGGAATATTCGCATCGAGATTTGGTGATAAACGAATGATGACGATTGGTCTTGCGATCGTAACTGTATTTGCGTTTATATGTGGTATATCGCAAACGATTGCTCAATTATCTCTTTTCCGTGCGGGATGGGGATTAGGAAATGCGATGTTTTTCGCAACGGCGATGACATTATTGATTGCATTAAGTAAAGAAGTTCATGAAGCAGTAGGATTATATGAAGCAGCTATCGGTTTAGGGATGGCAGGCGGACCACTATTAGGCGGGATATTAGGTGGACATTCTTGGCGTTACCCATTTTTTGCGACGAGTATTTTAATTTTCTTAGCATTTATTTTAGTTTTCTTTTTTGTAAAAGAGCCGGAGCGAAAAGTGAAGCGTAAAGCGGCAGGCGTAGGTGAATTACTTAACCTGGTGAAATATAAACCGTTTATGCAAGGTGCAATTTCAGGAATGTTATACTACTATGGATTTTTCGTTGTGTTAGCATATTCACCACTGATTATGCATTTATCTGCTATTCAATTAGGATTTGTATTTTGCGGATGGGGATTAGCGTTAGCTTACGGTTCTGCAATTTTAGCTCATAAGCTAGAAGGTAAATATGAGCCGAAAGCATTGTTGAAGGGTAGTTTACTCGTATTTGCGCTTTTCTTAATCGCACTATTCTTTGTGAAAGTTATGTGGTTACAAATTGTATTAATTGTTCTATCAGGATTAGCGTCGGGATTAAATAATGCATTATTTACAAGTTATGTAATGGATATTTCACCTTATGAAAGATCTGTTACATCAGGTGTTTATAACTTCGTTCGTTGGTTAGGTGGCGCAATTGCTCCAATCTTATCAGGAATCATCGGCCACACTGTTTCACCACAAAGTCCGTTTTTAGTTGGTGGAATTGTCGTGTTAGTCGGTTGTGTAATGATTTTAATTCCGATTCGAAAACCGGTAGAAGTAGAGAGAAAAGCCCTTTCTTAAGAAAGGGTTTTCTTTATACATATATGTTAGAACCCTCTGACTAAAATATATTTTCGGTATTTTTGTACTTTTAACTATACTTTTTGGATGTTTTGTTTTATTTTTGTTAGGGGACATTAATGATGTCCCTATTATAAATTTGCATTGAAAGGCGTGATTGTACGATGGAACTATGGTTCACTGAAAAACAAACAAAACATTTTGGGATTACTGCGCGTATTAACCGCACATTACATACGGAGCAAACAGAATTCCAAAAACTTGATATGGTTGAAACGGAAGAGTTCGGAAACATGCTTATTTTAGATGGCATGGTTATGACAACAGAAAAAGATGAGTTCGTTTATCATGAAATGGTAGCGCACGTACCTTTATTTACACATCCAAACCCTGAAAACGTATTAGTTGTAGGTGGTGGCGATGGCGGTGTTATTCGTGAAGTGTTAAAACACCCAAGTGTAAAGAAAGCAACTCTTGTTGAAATCGATGGAAAAGTAATTGAGTACTCTAAACAATACTTACCATCAATTGCAGGCGCATTAGATAATGAGCGTGTAGAAGTAAAAGTAGGAGACGGTTTCCTACACATCGCAGAAAGTGAAAATGAATATGACGTAATTATGGTAGATTCTACTGAGCCAGTAGGCCCAGCAGTAAACCTATTTACAAAAGGCTTCTACGCTGGAATTTCAAAAGCGTTAAAGGAAGATGGTATTTTCGTTGCACAAACGGACAACCCTTGGTTTACACCAGAACTAATTACAACTGTATTTAAAGACGTAAAAGAGATCTTCCCAATTACTCGTTTATACACAGCGAACATTCCAACTTACCCAAGCGGTCTTTGGACGTTCACAATTGGATCTAAGAAACATGATCCATTAGAAGTAAGTGAAGAGCGTTTCCACGAAATCGAAACGAAATACTACACAAAAGAATTACACAATGCAGCATTCGCATTACCGAAATTTGTTGGCGATCTAATTAAGTAAGAGAATCGTATTGAACAAATAAAGTGTAAGTAGCTCATTTAAGGTGTTTGTCCAGAAGGCTTGAACATGCTAGCTATTTACACTTCTGTAAAGAAAATCGTCTTCTTATTGTTAAAAAAGAAGACACCGGTAAATCGAGAAAGAGGAGCAGCTCGCTCCAAATTTGAGAAATATGAAAGGTTGGGATACCTTAAGTTCCACATAAGGAGGAAAAGAATATGCGTTTTGATGAAGCTTATTCAGGTAAAGTATTTATTAAAAGTCATCCAAGTTTTGAAGAGTCAAAGGTAGTTATTTACGGGATGCCTATGGATTGGACAGTAAGTTACCGTCCAGGATCTCGCTTTGGCCCTGCACGTATTCGTGAAGTATCAATCGGTCTTGAAGAATATAGCCCATATTTAGATCGTGAACTAGAAGAGGTAAAATATTTTGATGCGGGCGATATCCCATTACCATTCGGAAACGCACAACGCAGCATAGATATGATTGAAGAGTATGTATCAAAACTTTTAGATGCCGATAAGTTTCCACTAGGTCTCGGCGGTGAGCACTTAGTGTCTTGGCCAATTTTTAAGGCAATGGCAAAAAAATATCCGGATTTAGCTATCATCCATATGGATGCTCATACTGATTTACGAGAATCGTATGAAGGGGAGCCTTTATCCCACTCTACACCAATTCGTAAAGTGTGTGATTTAATTGGTCCGGAAAACGTATATTCTTTCGGTATTCGTTCTGGAATGAAGGAAGAATTCGAATGGGCAAAAGAAGTAGGTATGAACTTATATAAATTTGACGTATTAGAACCGTTAAAAGAAGTATTGCCGAAACTTGCAGGACGCCCAGTCTATGTCACAATTGACATTGACGTATTAGACCCAGCTCATGCTCCTGGAACAGGAACGTTAGAAGCTGGAGGTATCACATCTAAAGAATTATTAGATTCCATCGTAGCAATTGCAAATTCAAATATAAATGTAGTTGGGGCAGACTTAGTAGAAGTAGCTCCTGTCTACGACCATAGTGATCAAACACCAGTCGCAGCAAGCAAATTCGTGCGGGAAATGCTGCTCGGTTGGGTAAAGTAAAAGTGAAGCCGACTGTTTAGACCCGGTGACTAAGGTCCTTTCCTGCAAAAGGTGCTTTTTACCTTTTGGCAGGGAAGGTTCTTAGACGCAAGGGTCTAGAAGGCGTAACTGGATAAAGTAAAAGCGGAAGCGGCTCGTTCGGAATGTGAGGGGGATGGAGCTTCAGACGTAGAGGCGCTTTTTGCCTCGAAGGAAGAAGTGAAGCCACCGATCATTCTAGCCGCTGTAGCTGGATAAAATAAGGACCTCCTACATGAATAAGGGCCCTTATTTTTTTGTTATGTATCGGTAAGCCGATATATTAAAAAAAACATGGCGAGCCATGAAAAAAAGAGCTATTCTCAAACGATGAGAATAGCTCTTTTTCTTATGCAACCTTCTCTTCCGAAGCAATGCCGCGAATTTCATCAGCAGAACGAATTGGATATTTACGGAACACGATTGATCCGATGTATCCAACAATCGTGGTAACGATTCCACATAATATAGCAGCAATCGTTACTTTTACAACGTCATTAAACCCGAATAAGACAAGAAGTCCTGGGATTGGTGATGCTGTTCCTGGTGCATTATTAACGAGTTGGAACAGAGATGTAATAATACCAGCAAGTGCACCGCCAACGAAGTTTGTCGCATAAATTGGAATTGGATTTGCTGAAACAACATCGGCTTGTGTTAAAGGTTCTATTGCTACAGCGATTGTGTCTTTCTTTGAGCAAATTTTTAGTCGCTTAAAGAAAATAAAGTTCATTGGGGCTGAGGCTGCTACGGCAAGACTACCAATTGCCATTGGTAAACCTGTTAATCCAAGCATTGCAGTTAGTGCCATAGAACTTAATGGAGAGGTAGAAATAACTGTTATTAATCCACCAAGCATAATGCCCATAATGATAGGACTTTCTGTAGTTGCAACTGAAATCATAGAACCGATTTTACCAAGTGTTGCATTTACGAGCGGATCCATAAGCATGGCCATTCCGCGTGAGATTGGTGCAGCGATAAATAGGATTGCTAAAAACTCTATACCAGCCGGTAATTTCTTTTCGAGGAACTTTACGACGAAGGCACAGACGTATCCAGCGAAAAATCCTGGTAAAATACCGAACCCACTAGTAGCGATACCGATTAAAACAGCATATACGGGTGAAACACCGATTGCTAATGCGACTAAAATTGCCGCTGCGACGCCGCTCATACTACCAGAAGCTTCTCCTACTGATTGTAGAAATTCATTATGAAACATTTCTCCACCGATATAACGGTGAAATGCTTCAATAAGAAAACTAGCGATTGCTGCATTAGCTAAAGCACCCATTGCTTTCATGCCGTAAGGAGCACGGTAACTAAAAAGTGTAAATAGACAAAGTACAACAAGTAATAGTGCTAAACCTTGCAAGATAGCCATTTGAAAACTGTCTCCTTTGATTTTTGTAATAAAAATTCGTATCATTCAATAATAATATAAAAGTTTGTTAAACGGAAAATTTTTTTGATGGGAATTTGCTATAAAGGGAAAAACTCTTACAATAATGTAAGGAAAGTGTAAGGCGTTTCGATAGAGTATAGTATGTTGTTTTTCGTATAATACATGTATAGACATAAGGTTAGTGAGAAAGAAGTGCAAACAGGAGGCGCATTTATGAAATTGGTAATTAAAGTTTTAGCTGTGTTCGCCATTATTTTAGGAGGAACAGCATATTATTTAAACACAAAAACAGAAGGTGTACATGCTTTTGTAGACAACTTCTTTTCAAATAAAGAAATACAAGATTATTATGCGGTTATAGATAAAGGCGAGAAAAAAGATGGAGAATACTTGTACACTTTTAAAGGGTATACAGAAGACGGAAAGTTACAAGTTGTGAAAAGAATGATGAACCGTGAATTGCATACGGGGGCGTTTATAAAAATTTATGCAAAAGGTATGCAAGGAAAAGGATGGGCTGAAATCTCGAAAGAGTCAATTCCGCAAAAAGCGTTGGAAAAAATAGAAAAACCATAAAAGGAGCGACTCATTCGCTCCTTTTTTAGTGAGTTAAAATAGTGATAGATGTCTTTTCTTTATTAGAAATGATTTTTGCACGTCCACCAATGGGGAAAGTGAAAATCGGGGTTGTATGCCCGAAACTTGCGTTTGCAATGATAGGGATATGTGCAAGTTCAGGCTTTGAAGCAATCATTTCTTGAATGTCTTCTATCGTACATTCTGTTCCTTTTTGCATTCTTCCTATAACAATGCCTTTTACATGTTCAAAGTTAGGTAGCTGCATAAGAGAATGTAAATAACGATCAAAAGTGTTAAGGGTAGCTTTTCCAGTTAAATTATCCTCTTCAAGGAATAATATTTTATCCTGTAAGTTTGGCATATATGGTGTACCTTGTAGTAAATTCAATGTGCTCATATTACCACCGATAATCTCTCCAGTTGCTTCGCCTTCATGAATCGAAACATAACCTTCATTTTTAATAAATTTTCGATTTTCCTGATCGATGTACCAAGAATCATCGCTCCATGTTTCAGATGGTAGGACTTCAATAGGCTCATTAGAAGTTAAGCATTTTAAAAAGTAATTAGTCGTATACTCGAGCCCTTTCTCCATTCCAAATGAAGAGAAATGGGGGCCTGAATATGTAACAAGTTCTGTTTTTGTGTAAATTGCATTATTTAAAGCGGTAATATCAGAATAGCCACAGAAAAACTTCGGGTTTTCTCGAATTAAATCGTAATCGAGATGTTTCAATAAACCATTAGAGTTGTATCCACCAAGTGTTGTCAAAACGGCTTTTACATTAGGGTCTCTAAATGCATCATGAAGATCTTGAACACGTGAAGAAATAGAAGAGGAAGCAAATCGATCTATCTCATCAGCATATGTTGAGAATGTAACTTGAAAGCCCATGTCGGTTAATCTTTTTATAGCAAGCGCTTGGTTCGTATTTGAGACAATACTTAAACTACAAGAGGGTGAAATAACTCTAATTTCATCACCTTTTTTCAATTTTGTTGGCAGCACATAACTCACCTCTTTAAATGAAAGAATATTTAGATTTAAAAAACATTTTATCATATGAAATAAAGTGGAAGTGAATTATTTTTTGAAATGGAGTTTTCCTGATTTTTCAGCAGACAGACAGAGGTTTTTTTTGATATGATAGGAAAAGTGATTTATTATAAGTAGTATTTAATATCTATAACATTTGAAAGGTGTGCAAGACGTGGAGAAACAACTTGCAGGCTTGCCGGTACACGTTCATTTCGTAACAGAAATCCGTGAAGGGGCGAGGAAAGAAACCGTTGCTTTTGAAGCAGATGGTCAATACTATGTAAAAGGTCAAGGTACATATGTAACATTCCAAGAGCCGAACGAACAGGGCGAAGTGAAAACAATTATTAAAATTCAAGGTGAACAAGTTCTCATTATGCGTTCAGGTGCTGTTTCAATGCGTCAAACGCATGTGAAAGGTGAATGGACAACTGGTACGTATACGAGTGAACTTGGTACGTTTGCATTGCAAACGAAAACTGATAACGTTCTTTTTAAATGGTCGGATGAAAAGAAAAAAGGACAGCTCTTCTTAACGTACGTATTGCTTCTAAGTGAACAAGAAGCTGGCAGATATACAATTACACTTAATTTGAAGGAGGCAAAATAATGAATTCTTTAGAACAAGTAAAAGGATTAATTAAAGAAGAAATTCAAGCTGCTGTATTAAAGGCAGAATTAGCGACAGAAGAACAGATTCCCAACGTTGTATTAGAATCTCCAAAAGATAAAACAAATGGTGACTTCTCTACAAATATGGCAATGCAACTTGCACGCGTTGCGAAAAAAGCACCTCGTATGATTGCAGAAGAATTAGTTGCAAACTTCGATAAAGCAAAAGCTTCTATTGAAAAAATTGAAATCGCAGGACCTGGTTTCATTAACTTCTACATGGATAATGGCTACTTAACAGACTTAATCCCAACAATCGTTAACGCTGGCGAAGCTTACGGTGAAACGAATACTGGTAAAGGTGAAAAAGTACAAATTGAGTTCGTATCTGCGAACCCAACAGGTGACCTTCACTTAGGACATGCACGTGGTGCAGCAGTAGGTGACACTTTATGTAACGTATTAGCAAAAGCAGGGTATGATGTATCTCGTGAGTACTACATTAATGACGCTGGTAACCAAATTCATAACTTAGCTCTTTCTGTTGAAGCTCGTTACATGCAAGCTTTAGGTCTAGAGAAAGAAATGCCAGAAGACGGATACCATGGTGCGGACATCATTGGAATCGGCAAGCTTTTAGCAGAAGAATTGGGTGATCGTTATGCAAAAGCTGATGCAGAAGAAAGCTATGAGTTCTATCGTTCATACGGTTTAAAATATGAGTTAGCAAAACTTCAAAAAGACTTAGAAAGCTTCCGTGTTAAATTCGATGTATGGTTCTCAGAAACATCATTATACAAAAACGGAAAAATCGATGCTGCACTTGCAGTATTAAAAGAGCGTGACGAGATCTTTGAAGAAGGCGGTGCAACTTGGTTCCGTTCTATGACTTACGGTGACGACAAAAACCGTGTATTAATTAAAAATGATGGTTCTTACACATACTTAACGCCAGATATCGCTTACCACCGTGATAAATTAGAGCGTGGTTTCGATAAGTTAATCAACATTTGGGGTGCTGACCACCACGGTTACATTCCTCGTATGAAAGCTGCTATTCAAGCACTTGGTTACGATAAAGAAACACTTGAAGTGGAAATCATCCAAATGGTACAACTGTACCAAAATGGTGAAAAAATGAAGATGAGTAAGCGTACAGGTAAAGCAGTTACACTTCGTGAGCTTATGGAAGAAGTAGGCGTGGACGCAATGCGTTACTTCTTCGCAATGCGTAGCGGTGATTCTCATTTAGATTTCGATATGGACTTAGCTGTATCAAAATCGAATGAAAACCCAGTATACTATGCACAATATGCTCATGCTCGTGTATGCAGTATCCTTCGTCAAGGTGAAGAGTTAGGATTAGCTACAGGCGGAGACGTGAACTACAAACTTGTTACTTCTGAGAAAGAAGTAGAGTTATTGAAAAAACTTGGTGAATTCCCAGCTGTAGTTGCGGATGCAGCGCAAAAGCGTCTGCCACACCGCATTACAAGCTATGCATTTGAATTAGCAGCAGCATTACACAGCTTCTATAATGCAGAAAAAGTATTAAACCAAGATAACTTAGAATTAAGTAAAGCTCGCTATGAGTTAATGAAAGCAGTACGCACTACACTTCAAAATGCATTAGCAATCGTAGGAGTATCTGCACCAGAAAAAATGTAATTAAGAAAAGCGGAAGCGGCTCGTTCAGAATAGGAGGGGGATGGAGCTCCTGACAGAGAGGCGTACTTTGCCTCGGAGGAAGGCGCGAAGCCACCGAGTATTCTAGCCGCTGGAGCTGGACATAAAGAAAAGCGGAAGCGGCTTGCTTAGAATATGAGGTAGATGGAGCTCCTGACAGAGAGGCGTACTTTGCCTCGGAGGAAGGCGCGAAGCCACCGAGTATTCTAGCCGCTGGAGCTAGACAATAAAGAAAAGCGGAAGCGGACTTTCGTTTTCAGTAAAAGGCAATCACACGATGTTGTGATTGCCTTTTTATATGGAGATAATAAAAAAATAAAATTTTATCAAACAAAAGGAGAATTTGCGTCGTCTTATATAAATGACAGGAGGCTTATGATGGAAGAAAAGATAGAAGAATTAATTGATATATATAAGCAGCAAATATATTCCTTATGCTATAAATTAGCGAAAACGAAAGAAGATGCAGAAGATATTTTTCAAGAGACTTGGATAAAAGTTTTTTCCTCTAGGCACCAACTTTCTTATGTGGAGAATTATAAAAAATGGATTACTACAATTTGTGTTCGTACATTTTATGATTTTTATCGTAAGAAGAAAAGATGGAAAGATCGTGTATTGGATTTATTTCATAAAGAAGATGGTGGAGAAATAGATTTCGCAGATGAAGTGAATATATCAGAAGAATTTATTCAAAAAGTGGAATCGGAAATGATATGGAAAGTTATACATTCATTGAATGAAAAATATAAAACCGTGCTCGTACTCTACTATTATGAACAATATTCTTATAAAGAAATGAGTGAAATATTAAATATACCGATTGGTACGGTGAAGTACCGTCTTAATTATGCGAAGAAGCAAATGCGGGAACATTTGGAGGGGTTCGTTTATGAAGGAAGATAAGTTTGATCAGAAGATAAAAAGTAGCTTAGCAGGAGAGATGGTTCCTAGAGAAGAGCTAATAAATAATACGAAACAGAGCGTGCGAAATGCTCGGAAATTAGAGAAGAGATGGGTTGTTTTCATCCATGCTATTTGGATGATTGTATTAACAGTTATCATAGAGCAGTTTGTTAGCCATTTGGATCATAAAATATCTGTCATTATAACGATAGTTATTATGGTGCACTTATACATTCCTATATACGTTGTTATACAGTCATTTTTAAAGAAGGAGTATAAATTACATGATAGAGTTCGTTAATCCATTTGTAATATTTCAAATAGCTGGGATTACAATGCTTTTGGCTTTTATAGCACTTTTAGTATGTGTAGCATCATGGGTGTATACAGATGCGAAAATGCGTGGAATAAGTAGGTGGTGGAGTGTTATAGCGAGTGTCTTGCCATTTTTTATTGGAGTTTTGTTATATATGATACGAAGAAGTAACAAGAAAATAGAAGGAGAACATGAGATGAAGGATATGAAAAAACAAAAAACAACATTAGTTGTCATATTTGCAAGTGCAATGTTTGTATTACTTAGCGGCTTTGCTTTCGTTCAAACGTTAGATGATATGTGGAGAGCTGGAGATATATATTTAGAAAGTGAGAAGCAAGGAGAGAGAAGTTACGAAGCAAAATTCTCATCATGGGATATTGCTGGGAAGGATATTGAACTTGAGTATGCAAAAGATACAGAAGTGACATTTTCTTATGAGACAGATGCAAAACGTGGTAACTTATGCTTTAGTTTGTATGAAAGACAAGGGGAAAGTAGTGAAGAGTTAAAAGAAATTTGTGAATCGAAAAAAGGTACTTTTACAGTTACATTGAAAGCAAATGAAAAGTATATATTTAATATAAGTGGTTTAATGGTGAAAGATGGATTTGTAAAAGTAAATTGGGGAGAGAAATAAAAGAGGCCTTGTAAAGGGCCTCTTTTCTATTGAATAGTATACGTAACAGAAAAGCTAACAGGACTATAGTAAACGTAAGGTGCATGAAATTGAACGTACATATTTCCATCTGTTTTTGCAGTGAAAATTCGGCCGTAACCATCAGAATAACGTCCAATAAGGTTATGGTTTGAGTCATAAACACTGTAACTAGGAGTTTTGCTGTTAGGTTGAATTGTTAACTCTTGCCCCTTTTGAAGGAAAATAGGTTCTTGTTCAGAACTACTTCCAGTTTGTAAGGAATAAAATTTTGTAAAGCTTTGTTCTTGAGCGGCAGCAGCGACTTTTGTTTCAGGAATAAAAGCGGTAGCGCCAGTAATTCCTGCTAAAGTTAACGCACCAGCCAAAATCATTTTTTTCATAGTAGAAAAGCCTCCTTATTAGTTGTAATTGTTTTTGTTACAGTTAATATTGTATACGATAATGAGTAGGAGAAAATATGCTTTTATGCATATATATTTTTTCTCAATAAAAGACCACTGATTTTTATCAGTGGTCTTTTAAATGATTAAGCAGCTTTCTGTTCAGTTTGAGTAACAGGTTTTTGAAGTGTATTATAAACGCCTGTCCCGATAACCTCTAATGCCATTTTCATACGTTCAGGTGAAATATTCTCAAATACGTTATCTTGAGGTGTGTGATATACCTTTTCGATATGATAGATTAATGGATTCCAACTATCGACACCCATCCAGATGAATAGAGCGGCAGGAATACCAACTTCAGCAAATGGTACGTGATCACTCGAGCCGAATTTTCCTTGCAGTACGAGGTCATTATTTAACTGTTTACCTGCTTGCAAGGCTGCGTCTGTCACAAGGTTTGGAGAACCGTTAGGCGTCATAGCATATAAATTCTTTGCTTTATCGTAATTTGTTGCAACCATGTCTGCGTTAAAGACACCTAGAATTCGATCGCGTTCTTTTTTGGGCAGACTATTGACGTAATAATTGGAGCCAAGTAAGCCAGTCTCTTCAGAACCAAAAGCAATAAAACGAATTTCTTTATCAGTTTCTACATTTTGAAAAGCACGAGCTAACTCTAATACTAACCCTGTACCAGAAGCGTTATCGTTTGCTCCAGGCGCTCCAACGACACTATCATAGTGCGAACTTACAACGACAGCTTTTTCATTACCTGTACTATTTTTTGGCTTCTTTTTAGCGATGACATTTAATGATGTTAAGTTAGATTCATGTCTCGCCTTTAGAGAAAGAATTGTTGACCCTTTTTTAGCGATTTCCTCTTTAAATGCATTTCCTTGCGCATAAGCAAGACCAAAGACAGGGATAGACTGCTTTTTCGTTAGGCGGGGATTAAAGGTTTGTCCATAATTTCCGCGTCCGCCAATTAAACTGTATAAAAGAACACCTTTTGCTCCTTTGCTAACAGCATTTTCAACTTGTTTATTATAGTCTGTAACTGTTGTTCCTCTTTCAAATAGAACAATTTTTCCGTTTACTTCATTTGGGATGTCCTCTAATTTTGTCCCACCTTGAACAAAGATAAGAGGAGCTGTAACAGCTTCTGTGGAAATTAGTGCGTTAGGGGCAGCACCTGCTTGCCAATTACGCTTTGTGGATAATGGTGATTCAATAAATCCAACGTATTGATCTGGCACTTGAAATGGTTGATATTCTACTTCATAGCCCATTGATTTAAGCTGCATACCAACGTAGCGAGAAGCCCATTCTTCTGATTTTGTCCCACCAGGGCGAGGACCAATTGTTTCGGATAAGAAACGGATATGTTCGATGGCGCGGCTTGCATCAACTTGTTTTGTGATAGTTGAAGTCTGTGTGATTTCTGACGTGGAATCAGCTTTAGCTTGGCCAATTGGAGCTAAGCTAACAGCGAGTGATACAGCAAGCAAAGAGCTTACTATTTTTTGTTTCAAAGATTTTTTCATTTTTCCTCTCCTATTCTTCTATTCTCTCTGACTGACAAAAGAAGACGGATAATGACTTCATTTTATCGTTACCTTCATTGTTTTTCAATATTCTGACATTGAGAAATAAAAAAACGCTATATGCATATTTGCATATTTTTGATGGAGATATGTATGCTATCATTTTAAATGAAGGTTCGCTTTCTGCTTGGAAAGCTCCTACATTGCATGAATCTAGTGTACCCAAACTTTAGATTATGTAGAGAAAAGAATCCACTATAGGATTTCTTTTCTCATGTTTGAATCATGTGATGATAAATATGTTTCCGCATTTCATACTTATCATCAGTGATATATGTAAGGCATCCATATGAAAATACGAGGCTGTTCAAAGGTTTTCCGTACTTTTGGACAGCCTCACCCCGTTAAAAGGACGATACTCTATGTATCGTCCTTTTTTGCATAAAAAAACACCCAATCAAATGTTCACTTGATTGGGTGTGAAAAACTATTAATAATATTTTTTTCGTTTTGTAGCTAAAATACTTAACAATCCAGCTAGTAGAAGTACGATACCTACTGTTTGGGTAGGATCATTTTTGTGACCTGTATTTGGAAGTTCTTTACCCTTATTTCGGTCATCTTGTTGTTTGTTTATTTGTGTGTCAGGGTTTGTTTTTTCAAGTTCTTCAGAAGTTTCCTTACCATGTGTTTCAGGATTTCCTTTTTCCAGCTCTTCGGAAGTTTCTTTACCATGTGTTTCAGGATTTCCTTTTTCAAGTTCTTCAGAAGTTTCTTTCCCTGTTTCCTCTTCTTTATTAGGAGGAGTAATTGGTTTATCATCTCCACCTGATGAAGAATCGATTTTTTTATTTGAAACTGTAATTTGTAGTGGTGTAGCTTGAGCTTTTTCAATTGTAAAGCTTATTGGTGATGCATCTAATTGATAGCCTTCAGGAGCTTTTGTTTCCACTAATTGATAATTACCAGGTTTCAAATCATTTACGATTAATTTACCATGCCCGTCTGTTTTTAAACCTTCTCGTACTACTTTTCCGTCTTGATCTAAAATGTTGAAAATGGCACCTTTAAGTGTTCCATGGTGATCCATATCAACTTTAGTTAACTCCATTGAACCTGTTGTTAAACTATTTAAAGCTGTAACAGAAGTAGCTTGAGATTGTCCTTTCGTAATTGTGAAAGGAATTGGCTTAGCGCTTAAATCGTATCCAGTAGGAGCCTTCGTTTCAACGAACTGATAGTCTCCTGGACGTAAATCAGAAACAGAGATTTTACCATCTTTATCAGTAGTTAAATCTGTGCGAACGTCGTGTCCGTTCATATCAACGATTTTAAAGATAGCCCCTTCAAGAGTAGAGCCGTCGACGTCATCGACTTTAGTTAATTCAACAGCGCCCTTCGTTAAGCTATTTGTAGCTGTAACGGAAGCGATTTTTTCTTGGCCTTTTTTAACTGTGAACTTAATAGGTGTTTCGTTTAAGTCATAATGATTAGGAGCTTTTGTTTCGATAAACTCATAGTCTCCTGGTGGTAATTCATCCACAACTAAACGGCCGTTTTTATCAGTAGTTAAATCAGTACGGACGTCGTGTCCATCCTTATTAACAATTTTAAATACCGCACCCTCAAGTGTTGTGTTTTCTTCAACATCATCAACTTTAATTAACTCCACACTACCTTTCGTTAAGCTGTTAGTAGCTGTAACGAAGACATGTTTTGTTTGACTTCTTTCAATTGTGAACTTAATAGGATTTTCATTTAAGTCATAATGTTTCGGAGCTTTCGTTTCAATAAATTGATAGTCTCCAGGTTGTAAGTCTTTAGCGATGATTTTTCCGTCTTTATTGGTAACTAAATTCGTACGAATATCGTTACCATTCATATCAGTAATTTTAAATACCGCACCTTCCAGCGTTTCTTTCGCATCTAGAGAGTCAACTTTCGTTAATTCAACGCCACCCTTAGTTAAGCCGTTTTTAGCAGTAACAGAAACGTGAGCTATTTGGCTTTTCTCGATAGTGAAAGGAATCGGTGTTTTATTTAAATCGTAATCTTTTGGAGCTTTCGTTTCAACGAATTGATAATCTCCAGGACGTAAATTAGAAGCAGAAACTTTCCCATCTTTATCAGTAGTTAAATTCGTGCGAACAACTTTACCTTTCGCATCAATGATATTAAATACTGCATCAGGAAGTTTTGTATCTGGATTTATATTATCCACTTTTATTAATTCTACAGCACCCTCAGTTAAGCTATTTGTAGCAGTAACTTGGAGCTTTTCTTTTTGGCTTTTCTTAATTGTAAACTTAATAGGTGTACTATCTAATTTATAGTGTTCAGGAGCTTTCGTTTCAACAAACTGATAGTCCCCAGGACGTAAATCAGAAACAGAAATTTTTCCATGTATATCTGTTGTAAGCTCAGTGCGAATGTCATTACCATTCATATCAGTAATTTTAAATACCGCATTTTTAAGAGCAGTACCATCTACATCATCCACTTTAGAAAGTTCCACAGCGCCTTTCGTTAAGCTATTTGTAGCTGTAACGGAGATAGGATCAGCTTGGCTCTTTGTAATTGTGAATGGAATTGGCTCTTTGTTTAAATCGTAGTGTTTCGGAGCCGTTGTCTCGATGAATTGATAATCACCCGGACGTAAGTCAGAAACGCTAATTTTACCTTCTGGATTTGTAGTAAGATTCTTGCGAATTATAGTACCATTCATATCAACAATGTTAAATACTGCGCCTTCAAGAGTAATGCTATCGACGTCATCCACTTTAGTAAGTTCAACGCCGCCGTTAGTCAAACTATTTTTCATAGTAACAGTAGCGATATCTTTTTGGCTTTTCACAACTGTAACTACAATTGGCTTTTTGTCTAAATCATAGTGTTCAGGAGCCGTTATTTCAACGAATTGATACGTACCAGGACGTAAGTTTTCGACAACGATTTTACCTTCACTGTTTGTTTTTAAATTTGTTTTAAGTTCTTTGCCATCTTGATCTAGTAAATTAAATACCGCATCGGCAAGTTTTGTTTGATTGTTTAAATCATCAACTTTAAGTAATTCGATACTACCTTGTTTTAAGCTATTTGTAGCAGTTAAAGAAATAGCTTTCTTCTGTCCTTTTTCAATAGTGAATTTGATTGGTGTTTCATCTAAAACGTAATGCTTAGGAGCTTTCGTCTCGATGAATTGGTAATCACCAGGACGTAGGTCGTTAATTTCGATTATTCCTTGTTCATTTGTAACAAGGCCTTTATGAACTATATCACCGTTCATATTAACAATTTTAAATACTGCATCTTTAAGAACTGTGCCATCAACATCATCTGTTTTAGAAAGTTTAACTGCACCCTTTGTTAAAGCATTTGTAGCAGTGACATGAAGAGTTTCAGTTTGGCTCTTTTTAATTGTAAATATGATAGGTTTTTTATCTAAATCGTAATGTTCAGGAGCAATTGTTTCCACGAATTGATACGTACCAGGACGTAGGTTTTCAACAACAATTTTACCTTCATCATTTGTTTTTAAGCCTTCTTCAACTAACTCTCCGTCTGCATCTAATAAATTAAATACGGCGTTAGCAAGTTTTGTATTTATATCAATATCGTCAATCTTTGTTAGTTCAACGCTACCGTTTTTCAAAGCATTTTTGCCTGTAACATTGATCTCTTTCGTTTGACTTCTTTCAATTGTAAATGGAATTGTTGTTTCATCTAATACATAGTGCTCAGGAGCTTTTGTTTCAATGAACTGATAGTCTCCAGGGCGTAAATCAGAAACAGAAATTTTTCCGTTTTTATCTGTAACAAGATTCGTATGAACTTCTTTACCGTTCATATCAACAATTTTAAAGGTTGCACCTTCGAGCATCGTACGATCGATGTCATCGATTTTTGTTAATGTTACTGCACCTTTCTTTAAACTATTAGTAGCGGTAACAGTAATATTCTCTTTTTGACTTTTTTCGATAGTGAACGGAATAGGGTCTTTGCTTAAGGTATAGTCTTTTGGAGCTTTTACTTCAACAAATTGATAGTCTCCAGGACGTAAATCAGAAGCAGTAATTTTACCGTTTTTATCAGTCGTTAAACCTTCGCGAATTACTTTTTTAGTATCATGAGCGTCAACAATTATAAATTCTGCACCTTCAAGAGTAGTGCCATCAACATCATCAACTTTTGTTAAAGTGACACCACCTGTAAGTAAACTATTTTTTACAGTAACAGGGATAGGAAGATCTTCCTTACTACCTTTTTTAATTGTGAACTTAATAGGTTTTTTGTCTAATTTATAATGTTCAGGGGCTTTTGTTTCGATAAATTGATAATCCCCTGGTGCTAAATCAGGAATAACTAATACTCCGTAATCATCTGTTGTTAAATCTTTCATAATTTCTTTGCCAGTTGCGTCTTGCAATGTGAATACAGCGTCGGCAAGAGCTTTACTACTTTCCACATCATCTTCTTTAATAAGTTTAACTTTTCCTTTCGTTAAACTATTTTTAAATGTAAGTGGAAGGAGTTTTTGTTGTCCTTTTTCGATTGTAAATTCAATAGGTTCTACATTTACATCGTAATAAGTTGGAGCCTTTGTTTCGATAAGTTTATAGTTACCAGGACGTAAGTCATCTACAACTAGCAATCCTTTACTATTCGTAACAAGGTCCGTACGAACATCTTCATTGGTATCTCTATTAACGATTTTAAATACTGCACCTTCAAGTGTTTCCTTTTCATCTGCAGCATTCACTTTTGTTAACTCAATACCACCTTTTGTTAAGCTGTTTTTAGCGATAACAGTAGCCTGAGTTGTTTGACTTTCTGTAATCGTAAATTTAATTGGTTTTGTATTTTTGTCATAATACTTCGGTGCTGTTACTTCGATAAATTTATAATCGCCAGGGCGTAAGCCAGTAGCGATAACTTTACCATCCGCACCAGTTTTTACATTTTCGCGAATGACTTTCTTTTCATCATTTGCATCAACAATTTTAAATACAGCACCTTCAAGAGCTGTACCATCGATATCATCAACTTTTGTTAATTCAACATCTCCTGGTTTTAAAGCATTTTCAGCTTTCACAAGTAGAGTTTCTTTCTGACTTCTATCGATCGTAAATTCAATAGGTTCTGCTCGTAAAACGTAATGATCAGGAGCAGCTGTTTCAATAAATTTATACGTACCAGGACGTAGGTTACTAACTTTAACCTTACCGTGTTTATCAGTAGTTAAGTTAGTGTGAGGGGAAACGTCATTATTATTTGTATCGACAAGTTTGAATACAGCACCTTCTAGTGGTTTTTTCTCACCAAATTCATCAACTTTTAATAATTCAACCTCGCCCGTTTTTAAGCTGTTATTTGCCGAAACAGTAGCAAGAGCTTGTTGGCTTTTGTCAATTGTAAACTCGATAGGGTTTGTACTTAACGTATAATCCTTAGGAGCTTCTGTTTCGATAAATTTATAAGCACCAGGCTCTAAATCTTTAACGGTAACTTTTCCATCTGAACCTGTTTTTATATTTTCGCGAATTACTTGTTTTTCGTCATTCGCATCGACAATTTTAAATACAGCACCTTCAAGGGCAGTGCCATCGATATCATCAACTTTCGTTAAAGTGACACCACCTTTAATAAGGTGATTTGTCGCTGTAACAGTAAGTGCTTTCTGTTGGCTCTTTTCAATTGTAAATTTAAGCGGTTTTTTATCTATTTCATAATGTTCAGGTGCTTTCTCTTCAACAAATTGGTACTCTCCAGGAAGTAAATTTTTCGCTTCGAGTTGTCCGTTACCATTTGTCGTTAATTTGGTATAACCAGGAATTTTTTTGTTATTTCGGTCCCGTACACTAAATACTGCACCTTCTAAAGTATTACCCTCTTTATCAACTTTTGTTAGGATAGCTGAGCCTCTAATTAAGCTGTTTTGGGCCTCTTTATTAATTACTGTTGTTTGATCTTCCTCGATTTTAAATTCAATAAGTCGATCATCTAATTGATAATGCTCAGGAGCCTTTATTTCTTTTAAGTAGTAAGTTCCTGGTTTTAAATTATCTACAGTAATTTGTCCTTTATCATTTGTTATTAATTCTTTATGCTCAGGAATGACATTATGGTTTTGATCAAGCAGAGAGAAAACTGCATTTTTAAGCTTTTCTTTGTTATGAGCATCAGTCTTTGTAAGTACTACTTTTCCAACAAATTTCTCGTTTTTAAGAGTATATGTTGTAGTTTCTTCTGCACCAAGCTTAACAAGTTTACCTGCTTTTAATTCTTTACTAATGACATAGCCATCAAGAGTTTTCATTTCTCTAAGCAGATATTCATCACGTTTTAAGTTGTTAAACTGAGCGATACCATTGTCGTCTGTTGTAATTGTTCGAATAGCAGTTGTACCTGTGCGATCGAATAAAGTAAATACTACGCCAGATAAAATTTTATTTGGATCTGCATTATCTACTTTTTTAATTTGAAGGTTTCCACGTCCCTTAGTAGCAGAACCGCCTCCAGATCCAGAAGATACTTTAACTACTATTTCTTCAATTTTTTCAGTTTCTGTTAATTTCAAACTATTACCAGTAATCTTCGCTTTATTGCTTACCTTTTCATTATTGTCTGCATTAATGAGTGAACGGTATTCTAAAATATAAGCTCGATCAATAGTATGAAGAAATTCAATTGTAAATTGTTGTTTCCCCGTATTGTTGTCTGTTGTTATTTTGAGTTTATAGTCTTTTCCTTCTTTTAATTCATTTGTTGTATCTTTCGTTAAAGTGCCATCCACGGCTACTGTTGTCCCATATAGGTGGAATGACTTTTCATCGAGAATTTGATTGTCTGTCGGATCGTCTGTTACGACAGCATTTTCAATCGTTGATTGACTTGCATTAATAGAAACGCTCCAATCAATGTACTTGTCATTTTGTGTTGCTTTTTTCGTAACGCCGCTACCACCATTTTTGATCTCGAATGCACCATGAATATTGGCGATAGTTTCCGATCCATCTTTTAATTTGGCGTAATTATCATAGCGCTTATTAATTTCTTCACCTGCGAGTGAAGTTTTAAAGCTGATATGGTACGCTGTTTTAATTTCATTTTTAAAATGAATCGTTAATGTATTTTTATTATCTTTCGTTGCATTTTCTACCGTATATTCGTCAGGGGAAACAAGTGCCCCTAATTTATAACCTTCTGCACCACCAGTTAATTCCATATGGTGAATCTCAATGGAGTCTGGTATAAGTTTTTGATTGTTTTCTAGTACGTCAACGATAGAAGGGTCTTTAATAGTCCTGTTATTATAGTTAAACCCTATGTCCCATTTGATTTCTTTCGTTTGGGCATTGTAAGAACCGTATTTAAATCCGTTTCCTTTTGTATAGCCGTCAGGATTGAATCTATCATGAGATGAACTATTTTTATCGTTCCCATTTATATCTTTCCATGATAACTCAGCTGTATTTTTGAATGATTTATTATCATCCTTTTTAGATAGAGTCTCGTAATTAAAGTCTGTTGTGTACGTGATAGTTAAGGTTTTATTCATATTAGACTTATAATCGCCAGTTAGTCTTACTTCGAACCCCTTATCTGTTACATCAAGTGTGTAATCAGACTTTGGATCAAGAGTCTTCGATCCGTCTGTAATTTTGAAACTATCTTTCTGTAACGTTAGGCCACCATAGTCAAACGTATCCTTGATAACAGCATCGTTTAACACGTAGTTGTTATCATTTACAATAATCGTCCATTTTGTTGTTTTCGCATTGTAATCTGTATCGCCTGTATTTTTATTATGTTTCTTTATGATGTTTTGTTGTTGTAATGTAACTTTGTTTGTTTTACTCCATTTTCCATCTGCAATAATTTTATTTTCAATTTCGCCATCTTGTATAACATCATTCTTGGCTTTCGATGTATAAGTAATCACATAGGCACTATTAATATCTTCATTAAATTGTAAATCAAATCCCTCTTCGGTTTCTTTTACAGTAAAGTTTGTGGCGTTGTCACCTGTAACAAGTTTTCCGTTATTATCATAAGAAGCATTTTTAACCACGATAGAACTTGCATCAACTTTATGAGATTTGTCCAAGATGTCTTTTAAAAGCGCATCAGATTGTTTAATATCTCTCTGGTCACCGTTGAAAGTAATTGTCCATTCAATTGTTTGTGTTTTTGGATTATATTTACTAGTTTTCTCTAGATGTGTACCGCGTGAAACAGTTACAGTTGCATTTGCGGATACATCTCCTTGATTCTTGCTGGATACTTTTGCTTCATTTTTGAAACTAGTAACACTTTCGTCAGTAATTTTTGTCGCATATTCAATTTGATATGCTTTTTTCGTTTCATTTTTAAAAGCGATATTTAATTTATCGGAGGATGAAGTGAGTGTATATTCTTCTTTACTAACTTCGGCTCCACGAGTTGTCTTCCCGTTAATATCTACTTCTAACTCATAAACCTTAATAGAATCTTCATTGAGACTGGCTCCATTTGGAATATTGTCTTGGAAGACAGCGTTTGTAAGAATGTCTTTTGTTTTGTTCATTTCGACTGTCCAATTAATTTGATTCGTATTAATCGGTCTATCAGGTATACCTTTTTTATTCATAGATTTCTTTACATTAGGTTTGAAATCAAGCTCGATAATAACGTCTTGTTCTTTAATTGGGAAAGGAATTTTTTGTTCCGTAGTCCCTTTAATTTTTGTTTTATTAAATTCGGTACCAACTTTTAAATGACCATCTATATTAGGATTGTCTTCAACGTACTCGTTAAAAGTCATAGTTACTTTTCCGTTTAAGTCAACAACGAACGTCCCAATTTCATGTCCTGTTCCATCAACTAAGGGCTGTGTAATGGTGTTGTGGACGATAAAATATTCCGGAAGTTGGAAAATATAGTAATCTCCCTTTTTTACTTTTAATGATTCTAAAACTTCCCATGTAAAATCGATATTGGCAGCAGAATCAGGATTTGGACGATTATCTGTATCATTAAATGGTTTTCCGTCTTTATCTGTTAATTTTACGCTTGTTAAAATATTTTCTTTAATTTGCTTAGGTGAGGGGTCTGGATTTTCAACAGGTTGCCCTGTTGTGTTATCACCAGGGTTCTCAGTAGGTTGCTGTGCCTCACCATCTTTTGGCTGTTCCGCAGGCTGCTGAGGATTTCCGTCTTTCGGCTGTTCCGCAGGTTGCTGTGTCTCACCATCTTTTGGCTGTTTCGCAGGCTGCTGAGGATTCCCGTCTTTTGGTTGTTCTGCAGGTTGCTGTGTCTCACCATCTTTTGGCTGTTTCGCAGGCTGCTGAGGATTCCCGTCCTTTTGCTGTTCCGTAGGTTGCTGTGCGTCACCGTTCTTTTGCCCTTCGGTAGTCTGCTTTGCATCATCACTATTAATAGTAGGTGAAGTAGGGTTATCTACTTGAACAGGAACTGAGATAATCTTAGCTACTGTACCTAGAGGGAAAGTGAGTGGGACAGCTTTTATGCCAGGTTTTAAATCTGGATTGAATACAGTGTCAAATTTAATTTTTCCCTTAACACCTTTTGAATCTTTTACTGAATCGTTAAAGACTATTTTCATTTTGTTATCGTTTGCTGTAACAAAATATTGACCAATAATTTGTTGATCTGCCATCAAGTTTCCTTGTTGGTCATTTTTTACTTTTAATGCATTAGGTATTTGAAGAACTGTTGCATCTTTTTCTTGTGCAATTTGATGATCTTTTATTGACCAAGCATATTCTAGGTGAATGATTGATCCTACTTTTATTAAGTTTTTAGGATTTAATGCTTCGTCAATAATATGATTCGTTGCATCTTTCATTTCAACAGTGTCAAATAAGGAATCTCCTGTTAAGGTTTCCGCTCTTACTTGATTGTATGGAAAACTAGCAAGTTGCGAAAATAGTACGAATACAATTAAACATACATTGAAAAGTTTTTTCATTTTTCCTCCTCTGAACATTCATTTGTCCATTGGGGACTTATTCCACATGAACAAATGGAATATTAAAAGTATTTGTTATAAGTTATTTACTTTTTGCTATCCCTCCGTTTCTATACTCTTTTTCAGACAAACAGGATTATGTTCAAAGTAATATTGTTTAACGTAAAACAATATGTATATTTACACGGTTCTGTGGAAATATACACAATTCGACAAAAAATGTCGAAAAAAATACTGATATAAAGAATGATATCAGACCTTTATATGTGAGATAGCTTTCGTGTAAATCTGATGAAAAGAATGGTTATAAAGGTAAGTTTTACGATACATGCTAACCAAAGTAATGTATCCCTTAATGAAGGCTTATTTTTGCCTTAAGGTTATGTGGAAATAAATATTTAGATAGGGTTGATTTTGGTCAGAATGAAGACAATATGTACTTTGAAAATAGTCATCTATTTTGTCTAAAGAAAGTTGTACGATTAGTGGACCGAAGTTAAGATACGATTGTTTCGTACATTGTTAGAGGAATATAATCATTACAGAATATTCGACTAATCCGTTACTACGGTCATTTTTGGAACCATTTTAAACAATAAAAAAGAAGGTATTTACTTCTTAGCGACAATATCTTTTTAGTAAAGACATGCCTAAATAACCTTCGCTAAAGATTATATACTTAAATGATAAAGAGTTCAACAATGTTTCATATATTTCCCAAAAATGAAAAAACGACTGTTCTATGCAGAATAAATCTACAAAACAGTCGTTTTTTTGTATTATATTTCTGTTAAGATTATCGGTTCGCCGCGTGTTACAACAACTGTATGTTCACATTGTGCAACAAGGCTTTTGTCAGGTGTAACGAATGTCCAACCATCGTCACCACGCTCAATAATATGATCAGCTTTCATAGAAATGAATGGCTCTACTGCGATAACAAGACCGTCTTTTAGAAGCGCATTATCCATTGGATCAAAGTAGCTTAAAATGTGGTTTGGTGCTTCATGTAAGCTAAGACCAATACCGTGACCAGTTAAGTTTTGAATCACATTATATCCATTTTTATGTGCAAAGTTTGAAACAGCACGACCAATTTGGTTTTGTTTTGAACCAGCCTTAACCTTTTTCATAGCTGCCCAAAATGCATCAACAGCTGCTTGGCAAAGCTTTTCTTTTGCTTCATCTTCTCCAAGTACAAATGAAATACCTGTATCTGCATAATAACCATCAAGTGCAGCAGATACGTCGACATTTACAAGGTCGCCTTCTTTTAATACGCGATCTCCTGGAATACCGTGAGCAACTTCTTCGTTTACACTGATGCAAGTTACACCAGGGAAATCATATTCTTTTTCAGGTGCAGAAATAGCACCATTCTCATCTAATACTTTTTTACCGATCAAATCAAGCTCTTTCGTTGTCATACCTGGCTTCGCTTCTTTTTTCATTTCTTCACGTGCAAGCGCAACGATGCGGCCGATTTTTCGTAAGCCTTCTAAATCTTGTTCATTACGAATAATCATGAAAACCACTGTCCTTCCTCGAATATATATCTTACCCGATTGTATCATGTTTATTTTCGTCCTGCTACTCGCTTGCGGTATGCGGGTTGATTCCTCTCATACGGAATACATGACAATTGTCATATCGATGTCATGACGCATCATACTGTTTCCTAACTTTTCCAACACATACAATATAAATATAAGAAACAGCGGGGGTGGAGAGATGGAAAAGATTATTGAAGTAAATAGTGTTTCTAAAACATTTAAACATAAAAACGCAGTAAATAACGTTTCATTTCATGTAAATAAAGGAGAAATCGTAGCATTACTTGGACCGAATGGTGCAGGGAAAACGACGACGATGTCGATGATGCTTGGATTAAAGGATCCGACGGAAGGAACTGTTTCTATATTTGGAAAAAGTCCAAAGCATAGAGATGTGCGTAATAGCCTCGGCGCGATGTTACAAGAAGTAAGTGTCATTGATAGCATCACAGTGGAAGAGGCGATTGAGTTATTCCGTAGTTATTATACGAATCCGGTAGAGAAAGCAACGTTACTACAGTTATCAAATTTAGAATCGGAACGAAAACAAAGATGTGAGAAATTATCAGGCGGGCAAAAAAGAAGATTAAACTTTGCACTCGCACTTGCAGGAAATCCAGATTTGCTATTTTTAGATGAGCCGACAGTTGGAATGGATATTACGTCTCGAAGAACATTTTGGGAAACAATTCGAAAGTTAGTAAGTGAGGGGAAAACGATTATTTTAACGACGCACTATTTAGAAGAAGCGGATGCATTGGCGGATCGTATTTTATTGTTTGCGAACGGAAAGATTATCGCAGATGGTACACCAGATGAGATGAAAGCGACGATTTCGCGAAAAACGATCTCGTTTTATTCGAAAGAAAGTATTCCTACAAGATTGCTAAAGGAATTACCATATGTAACAGAAGTAGAGTCAAACGAAGGACGCTTCACTTTAACAACTGAAGATACAGATGAAACTTTAAAAGCGATTTATCAAAAGAATTTACCTGTAACAGATGTTTCAGTTGAACGTGGAAGTCTTGATGAAGCATTTGAGCAGTTTGTTGCAAATCAGAAGGAGGGAATCGCATGAGAGCGTTTTTGATGCAATGTAAGATGGAGATATTACGTACGTTTCGCAATAAATTATTTATCTTTTTCTCATTATTAATGCCAGTTATGTTTTACTATATTTTCACAAATGTTGTTCAAGTGCCACAGAACGGGAATGAATGGAAAGCTCATTATTTAATTTCTATGACGTCATTCAGTATCATTGGAACAGCACTCTTCAGTTTTGGTGTTCGTCTTTCTGAGGAAAGACAAAAAGGGTGGGCACAGCTTTTGAGAATTACACCTCTGCCAGAAGGGGCATATATTTCTGCAAAAATTGTTTCGCAAACAGTAGTAAATATGTTTTCAATCGTAGTTATTTTTTTAGCAGGTATTTTAATTAATGATGTTCAGTTAACGTTTGGTCAGTGGATTAGCGCTGGTTTATGGCTATTAATAGGTGTAACTCCATTTTTAGCACTTGGATCAATAGTAGGTTCGATTAAGAAAGTTGATGCAGCGGCAGGATTAGCGAATATTTTAAATATGTGTTTAGCGATTCTTGGTGGTTTATGGATGCCAATTGAAGTATTCCCAAAAATATTAAGAACGATTGGGGAATGGACACCGACATACCATTTCGGAAGCGGCGCATGGGATATTGTAGCTGGAAAATCAGTTGATTGGGAAAATATCGCGGTACTAGGAGGTTATTTCCTTATATTTGTTGTAGTATCAATATATATAAGAAAAAGACAGGAAGCGGTATAAATGATAGAGACGAAGAGGTTTGAATTTTTTCCGAAACATATGGGTTTCTTCCCGTATATGTGGTTTGTGTATTTATTATTTCCAATCTACCATTTAGCACAAGCGTCTGGATGGAAGTTTGTGCTAGGAAGCGGTATGTTGATACTTTTTATTATCACATACCGTCAGCTATATTTTGTTCAGAAGACGTTTGTTTTATGGGCATGCATTCAAATGGTACTCATTTTTTTATTTGCTTTATTTTACAATCCTTTCATGATATTCTTTGGCTTTTTCACGGCAAGTGCGATGGGATTTACGCCAAATAAGAAAGTGTTTCGAGTGCTATTATGTTTGTTGGTTATTATGCTTGGGGCATTTTTATTTATAAATATGAATCAACTAACGACTACAAGTTTAGTAAATATCGTTCCGATGTTTATTTTAATGCTCCTTACGCCATTTGGTATGCGTAATTTCAATCAAAAAAAGATGTTAAAGAACCAATTAAACGAAGCGAATGAGCAAATTAAAGACTTAGTAAAACGTGAAGAACGGCAGCGGATTGCAAGAGATCTTCATGATACGTTAGGGCATACATTATCACTCATTACTTTAAAAAGTCAGCTTGTGGAGAAGTTAATTGTAAAAAATCCGGAGCGTGCAAGTGTGGAAGCGAAGGAAATTACACAAACATCTCGTACCGCTTTAAAGCAGCTAAGGGAATTAATTTCTGATATGCGCATGATTACAGTAGAGGAAGAGCTTGAGCAAATAAAAGCAATCTTACAAGCTGCTACTATTGAATTAGAAATAAAACAAGAAACGAGTGCGAGTTCATTATCACCCATTGAACAAAATATTTTAGGAATGTGTTTACGTGAGGCTGTGACAAATGTTGTAAAACATAGTAAGGCAACGCGTTGCACAGTTTCTGTACTAGAATCACAAGGCGAATTAATTTTGATAGTAGAAGATAATGGAGTTGGTTTAGTGGATCAAAACCACGATGGAAATGGCATTCGTGGTATGAAAGAGCGTATTGCTCTTATTGATGGGTTTGTTGAACTGGGCACGATCAATCCAGGGACACTATTAACAGTAAAAGTGCCAGTTGTTATTAGAGAAGGAAAAGATGAGGTGAGGGCATGATTCGAATTATTATTGCAGAAGATCAGCGGATGCTTCGTGGTGCATTAGGGGCCCTGCTTGATTTAGAAGACGATATTGAAGTAATTGGGCAAGCTGCGAACGGGGAAGAGGCGCTAAAACTAATTGAATCGCTACAACCTGATGTAAGCATTATGGATATTGAAATGCCAATTCAAAGCGGATTAGATGTTGCGGAAACGCTACAGAAAGAAAAGTCAGCATGCAAAGTAATGATTTTAACAACATTTGCGCGCCCTGGATATTTTGAACGAGCAATGAAAGCTGGCGTGCACGGATATTTATTAAAAGATAGTCCAAGTGAAGATTTAGCTGCATCGATTCGTAACGTAATGAAAGGAAAACGAGAGATCTCTCAAGATTTAATGTTCGGTTTATGGCAGGAGCAAAATCCACTATCAGATCGCGAAAAAGAAGTATTGCTACTTGCGAAAGAAGGAAAGACGGCAAATGAAATTGCGAAGGCACTTTATCTTTCACCGGGTACAGTACGTAATTACATTTCCGAAGTATTAACAAAGCTTGATGCGAAAAATAGAATTGAGGCAATTACAATTGCGGAAGAAAAGGGATGGATATAAAAAGAAGTTTACCTATGAGAGGTAAACTTCTTTTTATAATTATTGTACTTCTATTACTCTATTTACTTTTTGTAATGGTTTGTAACCATGTGCTTCAAATGCTTTTGCAAATTCATTTGATACGGCATTGCCATATAAATCTTTTGCAGCTTGTACAATATGGGATTGAAGTGATTCAAAATCTTCAGCTGAAGTTGCGTAATTTTGCAATGCTCGCATAACAACTTTACTTACTTTTTCATTACCTTGTTTTTGAACGGCAACATTGTTATAAGTTTTACCTTCAGCTAATTGATATAACACGTGGCTGATAATACCAGAGTTTACGTGCGATTCTTGATCATTTCCATCGTTATAGAAATCTTGTAAGTTCGTATATAGTTTATGACCACCATCACCAATTTCTCTTGGGATGTCACGAATTGTTAAGCCACCTAACGTATCGCCCATAATCCAGTTTCCTTTATCTTTCTTTACGTAATATTCGATTTGTGTACCCCAAAAATCTGCTAGCCCTTCATTTAGCGCAGATGTTTCAGCGCTTGGATATCTCACAATTTTATTTTTCGTTGTACCGCTAAATACAGCATGTCCAAATTCATGAGCTGTTACGTCAAGAGCTGATGTTAGTTTTCCGTTTAAACCATCACCAAATACCATTTGGTTCCAAGCAGGGTGCCAAAATGCGTTTATATAGTTTTCTTTTATACCATCACTAACTTCAGTAGAATCAAAACCGTGTACACTAGCAACAACTTTTGAATCTTTATTATCGTAACTTTTTAGATTATGTTCTTTCTTGAAGTAATCATAAATATCACTCATGTTTTTCATGGCGCCAGCAGCTTCTTTATCTGTAAAGTTAGGAGTGCTACTTGAAATCAGTGTCCCTGGATAACCAGCTTGACTGTATCCCCCGAGAGAATCAGCGTAGTTTGCATTGTAAATATAAATACCATTTCCGCGTGATAAATCAGCTAAATAAAATTTTCCATCAGTCCCTTTGGCAATATTGAAAGAGATATTTTCTTGAAGTGCATTTTTCCCAGTTCCTTGCTCGCTTGCAGAGGATAGGCTAGGTGATGTTACTTGATTTATAGCTTTATTCTCTTTATTTTTAATAAATTTTTCTTGGAAAAGTACTTCACCAGTTTTTAAATCAATGATTGCATTGCCGTTTATAATTTGTGCATTGTTTTCATAAGTAAATGTAATAACAGTTGCGAATGTATAAGAGCTATCTTTTTTCTTATAAACAACGGTTTCGCTAGAGAATTCCGTTTCAGCCGCATCACTTGGAATTTGAACTATATCGCGTAATTTAGATTTTACTTCATTTTTCGACAAAAAATTTGTTATAGTAAGATTAGGTTGTTGATCTAAATTTTGAACAACTTTACCACTAACAGTTGTGATCACTCCATTTTTATCTACTTTTACAATGAGATCTTGGCCATATACTTTATAGTTTTTATATGTTTGTGCAAGGCGAACTTCGGTTTGATTTTCTTTTGTTTCTTTATTGGTAGGATGGAAATCTACATTTTTTTCAGTAGTGACTTGTTCTTGTTGAGCTTTAGCCCCGTTTACCTCACCTTTTAAATACTTTTTCGCAATATTTTCTTTCGTATCATTTTGAGGTTGTGTTAATTTCCCGATTGTTAAACCAGGCTGAGCAATTTCAACTTTTACTTCATTTTTATCTAATTCTTGGGCGTGAATAGCTTCTGTTGATAAAGGACAAAGAAGACCGAATGTAACGAAGGCACTGGCAAGTTTTCTATAATTCATCTATAACACTCCTAATCTATTATTGTATGTGAGATGAATTGTATGAAAAATTTGCCGAATTTTATATATATTATGCATTATTTCATATCAAAAATTGTCGAATTCACATTATTGTAGTGGTATGACAACTCAAAAAATTAGATTGTTATAATGGGATGGTGAGTAAGTATGCACGCAGAAAAATTAGGAAGTGAAATTAAGAAGATTAGGATGATGAGAGGGTTAACACAAAAACAGTTATCCGATAATATATGTCATCAATCGGAAGTGAGTCGAATTGAATCGGGCGCAGTGTACCCAAGTATGGATATATTGCAAGGTATTGCGGCGAAATTACAAGTTCCCATTATTCATTTTTATGAGGTACTCATTTATTCCGATATTGAAAGAAAAAAACAGTTTAAAGATCAAGTCATTATGCTGTGTAAGCAAAAAAGATATAAGGAAATTTATAATAGAGTATGGAATGAACTGAAAAAGGAAGAATATCATCCTGAATTCCAACAATTTCTTCAATGGCAATATCATGTAGCAGCTTACATATTGAAAAAAATCGATTACGAATATTGCATTTTAGAATTAAAAAAATTGTTAAATCAACAATTAACTGGAATAGACGTATACCAAAATCTCTATATAGAAAATGCAATTGCAAATATTTATGCTGAAAATAGCTATTTTAAGAAGAGTATTGAGTTATTTGAAGATATACTAAAGCAATTAGAGACATTACATGATAATGAAGAATTTGACGTGAAGGTAAGATATAATCATGCAAAAGCATTATACTTAGATGAGCAATATGAGGAGTCGCTTTATCAAGTAAATAAAGCGATTGAAATATCATGCCAAATTAATAGTATGGCATTAATTGGACAGTTATATTATCAAAGAGGTGAATGTTTAGGGAAGTTGGAGTATGATGGGGCAGAGATTGAAGATGCATATAAAAAGGCAAGTTTCTTTTTTGACATATTAGAAATGCATGCATATAAAGAAGCACTCGCAAATAAAATCAGTAAATAAAAATCCCAAAAAATGGATATGCATAATTGCATAGGATGTGGATAAATTTTCATGATATATTAAAATAAAAAATGTGGGTGATGGAGTATGAAGAAACTACTTATTGGTAGTCTATTAACGTTAGCAATGGCATGGGGTATTTCATTAGGCGATACAGCATTAGAGAAAAGTCAAGTGATTTCTCATAATGATCAAGAGGTACAATTAGCTGGAGATCTACCTTTTGAATATTAAAAAACAACCGTCTTACTTAGACGGTTGTTTTTTTGTGGAGTAATCTCCAAACGTCTTTACTAGAAACGGGTTTGCTAATAAAGAATCCTTGGATATGGTCACAGTTTTGTTCATATAAAAACTTCCATTGATCTTCCGTCTCTACACCTTCTGCAATCACTTCTAAATGTAGTTCTTTTGATAGTGTAATTATGGAAGAGATAATTGCTTCCTCTAAAGGACTAGTTGTAATGCCGCAAATAAACTCTCGAGCAATTTTTAATGTGTTGATTGGATATTTTGTTAAATAAGCTAAAGAACTATAACCAGTTCCAAAGTCATCGATTGAAATTTGAATACCGAGATTTTGAAGCTGTTCTAACTTTGCAACTACAGATTGATTTTGATTAATTGCGATACTTTCCGTAATTTCAATGTCTAATGCTTCTGCTTTTAGCTCTGTTTCTTCTAATACTTTTGAAATGGTTGGGATTAAATCTGCATGGTTAAATTGAACGACAGATAAATTCACACCTACTTTTAAGTGAGAAAAACCTTGATTATGCCATCTTTTTGCCTCTAAGCAAGCGGTGCGTAAAATCCAATTTCCAAGTTCAATAATAAATCCAGTTTCCTCTGCTAGAGGAATGAATTGGGCAGGAGATACGATGCCGAGTTTTGGATGTTTCCAACGAATTAATGCTTCAAAACCGATAATTTGTTTTGTTTTTGTGCTTACTTGTGGCTGGTATTCAAGGAAAAATTCATTTTGTTGTAATGCTTTTGAAAGTTCTCCTTCTAAGAAGTTACTCTCATTTTGAGCAATACTCATTTCTTTTGAGAAGAAAACGAATCTATTTTTTCCATTTGCTTTCGCGCGATACATAGCCATATCAGCATTTTTCATTAATTCTGTTACATCTGTTCCATAATCAGGGTACATTGCAATTCCGATACTCGGTGTAATAGACAGTTCCTCATCTTTAATGAAGAATGGTTTGTTTAAAATGGTTAAAATCTGTTCAGCTATAAATATTGCACTCTTTTCTGAGTACATATCTGGTAATAAAATTGTAAACTCATCTCCGCCCTGGCGAGCAACGACATCTTTTGAACGCAAGCAACTGCGTAATCTTTTTGCTACTTCAATTAATAATAAATCACCAACGTCATGACCAAGTCTATCGTTAATTTTTTTGAATCGATCTAAATCAAGGAACATGACGGCAACATCATTTGCGCTAGTTTGAGCTGTGTTTAAAATGTTTTTCAAATCTTTTTCAAACTTTCGGCGATTTGGTAGCCCAGTAAGTGCATCATGAAAGGCTAAATGTTCTACTTGTTTTTGTTTTTCATATAAAGTTGTAATATCACGTGCTATGCCGAACATCCCAACAACTTCTTTGTTTATGAAAGTAGGGATGAGCGTAATGTGAAGGTAATAGTAATAACCTTCTTTTTCTTTTGTACGAACTTCTAAAGTTTGTGGTCTACCTTCTTTCGTTATTTGCAAAGCTTTCTTTAGTAAATCATGGTCTTTTGAGTCAATAAAGTGTAAAAGGGAGTAGCTTTCTACTTCACAATAGTAGGCAGTAAATAAGCTTTCACAAGCTGTATTAGATTGTTGGAAAATACCATACATATTTAAAGAGAAAACAGCATCAGGATGATCTTCGAATAAAGATTTGTAGCGTTGTTCACTCTTTGATAACGCAGATGCACCTTCTTCTACTTTGCCTTCTAGTTGTGTAGTCAACTGTTCGTATGTATCGATTAGTGCTCGATTATCCTTCCACATATAAAGTTGTCGTAGGAATAATAAGATGAGTGATAATACTAGACCGATTAACATGAACTTATCATCCCAAGGTTGAAAGATAATAAAAGAAAAAGTAATGATTATACTAAAGTAAGGTAATATAAAGCGCACATAATCAAATCGATAATATTTTGTTTTCGTTTCATGCTGTATTGGTTTATCTAAAATATATAGTATAGACGACAAACCAATTAATAAAATTGAAGCAGTATGTATTAAGTAAGAGACTTCAGAAGAAGTTTCCATACCTCTGTTTAATTGAAACAGATGTATATATCCGTATACAAGTATGATAGTAAAGCCGATAATTAATGAAATTCTACTAGAAGAATATTGTTCCCTTCTATATAGGCTAATAACCGCGTAAATTACTAATGATTGTGCAATAAAGTAACCAATTAAAACCCATTGATCTGTTGTTAACATACGAAAGCTTGAAACGTCCAAAATAAAAGTTAAGGTAAAATAGATATTCATAATAACAATAAAGATGCTATCGAATGAAAATTGAGCAAGGCCTCTAATAGAGTAATGTTTTATGAACTTTATAGCAAAGCCAGAGAAGAGTAAAATATATTGTACGATGAAAAAGGGCAAGGACTTATATGAGAATATGACTTGATCATATATAGAAAGTGAATGAAGAAACAAAGTTATCTCCATTGTCAATCCACATAGGCAAGTGCATAGTACTAAAACCCAAAATAGTTTGTCACCGCGCTTCATTTTCTTAATTGCTTTATATAAGCAATAGCAAGAAAAGAGTGTAGCGAAACAAAATAAAAAAAGAATTCCAATTTCTTTTATATTTAAGTCCTTAGGGATAAGAAATATCCAAAGGGAAAATATAATTATATACATCATGACAAATTGTACATATTTTTTTTGATTAATCATATTATGACTCCGTTTCAATAAAGTTGAATCACAGGTGGAAAATGCTAATTCCAATCATAGCATATAAAATAGGGTGTTTTTTACTATAAAAATTACTTTTTTTGAAAAAAATAGCTCAACATTACAATTTACCATTGTAATGTTGAGCTATTTATTCTTTTTATCCCTCTTATGGAGGATAGTTCATGTATGAGTTGCAACATTGCTAAATCTTTCTGTTTACTTTCAATCATAATATCGAAATTATGATTGTTTTTTTTTGCAATGTGTAAGAAAGGCTTAATAAACTCTAAATCAATATATTCGGCGTGAGCCCTAAATTCTTTTTTTGATTTAGGAGAGGAAATGTGAACTTTAGGAGGGACATTTGTATGTGACCAAGTTTCAAAAATTGCAGGAAGTAACAATTCTAGCGGTTCCACGCAAAGGTTTGCCATGTGATGATGATAATCAAATACGAATGGAATCTTTTCTTTTTGGCAAATAGATAAAGTTTCAGCAGTCGTATATGTTTTATCATCGTTTTCAAGTGTCATTTGCTTTTTTATATGTGCAGGAAGTTTTTTTATGTTTTCATGGAAACGCCCAATCGCTTTTTCTTTATTTCCATAGGCACCACCTACATGGATGTTAATATAAGAAGTATCTGCAATTCCTATTGCATCTAATACTTTATAATGATAAGTCATATCTGTAATAGCGTTAGCTGTAATATGTGGCTTGTCGCTTGTAAATAGCGTAAATTGATTGGGATGAAAACTTACTCGTAAATTGTGTTCTGTAATTAATGCCCCGATTTTACGCCAAAGCGGTGTAAATGCCCCGATATAATCAAACTTGACTTCGGGATGTGTTGCAAGCGGGACAATGGAAGAAGATAAGCGATATAACGGAATTTCATGCGCTATGTTGTAATGAAGAATACGTATTGTATGCTCAAGATTCTGCCTTGTAATATCGTACAATTTATCTTCACGTTCTTGTTTACTGAGCTTTTCAAAGCTTGTAAATGTCATCGTTTTGGCAGGAGAACAGTCCCAAAGTGCCATTGCATGTGAGACATATCCGAACCGCATAATCATATGGAATACATCTCCTTTATTCATTATCTTTCCTATAGGAAGAAAGAAAGTATCGTTCCTATCCATTCTTTTCCTCTATCAATAAGAGAAAGGGGGCTAACATCTTTAAAGGAAAGTAATGACGCGTTTTCTAGATCTTCATGGAATTTGTTTTTTACTGTTTGTATAAAATGTTTATCATATAAAAGGCAGTTGATTTCATGGTTAATATATAAACTTCTCATATCAAAGTTTGCAGTTCCGATATCACAAATATAATCGTCCGCTATAATAACTTTAGCGTGAAAAAAGCCTTGTTGAAATGCGTAAATATTACACCCGGCTTGTATTAACTTTCGGCAATACGGGAATTTTGCTTCTCGAACAAGGGCGTGATCAGCTTTTTCTGGAACGAGAATTGTGATTTGAACCCCACGTTTTCGTGCTTTTAATAATGCGTTCATAATTTTTTTTCCAGGAATGAAATATGGTGTACCGATAAAGAGTTCTTCTTTCGTATTTTCAATTAAGTGTAAAAAAGTATGTTGTAAATATGCCCCATCGGTCGGAATAAATTGATGTAGAATGATTCCTGGTTGTTGCTTAGGAAAATAAAGAGGTGAATCTAATAAATTTTGACCCGTATCGTCGAGCCAATCATGTAAAAATTGCTTTTGTAAATCTTGTATTCCTTCTCCCGTAAGACGTAAATGATAATCGCGCCATAATCCTAATTTTTGATTATGCCCTAAATATTCTTCGCCAATATTAAATCCACCAATATAACCAATTTTCCCGTCAATAACTGTAATTTTTCTATGGTTTCTTTGATTTGCAGAAAAGAAAAGAAAAGGAAATTTCACTTTATGACAAAATGAAAAAGAGACGCCGTGTTTTTGTAGGGAACGAATTGCCTCATTGGATAAATAATGGCTTCCCAATCGATCGAGTAAAAGTCTTACTTCAATTCCTTCCTTTGCTTTATCGATAAGTAACTTTAAAAATTCACGACTGATTTTATCGTTTTTTACAATGAAAAACAAAACGTGCACATGGTGCCTTGCTTGTTGTATATCAGTAAATAAAGCATCATATAAATCTTGCCCGTATGTATAAAGGTGAAAATTACTTTGACGTAAAGGGAAAGTACGAGAGCGCACACGCTTTAAATGAAGAATCCTCCCATATAAAAGGTCAATTGTGATCCAAAGAGTAACGCATATTAACAAGAGAGATACGAAGAACATGAGTGAATTCCCTCCTTTGCATTCTTTTCACCTTCACTTTGCCGGTTGATTAAAGTTTCACTTTACCCCGCTTTAACGGGCAGTAAACTTCCTACTTCAAAAATTGATGAATAAATAGAAGTTAGTTTGGAAATTAACTGCCCGTAAAAGCCCGATTGGTTCAACTAATAATCAGTGGGGGATGAACCACCCCTACTGATTAAAGTTTCACTTTATAGTTTCACCGAAATAAACAGCTTTATGAAAAAATATGTTGTTGTATAACAAAAAACTGTTGACTGAATGCTCACTCATTATATAATGAAGATAGGGGAAAAAATTCAGAAAATTATATGTTTTTGAAGATTCTAAAAAAGAAAGAGGGCTTACAAAGAGAGGGGTAGCATAAAAATGAATAACTTACTGATCATGAATTGGCTGGCTGCCATTGCTGTTATTGCTTATGCAGGATATTTGTTTGTGTATCTTATACGAACGAGGATGGCCTACATACAGTTAGGAAAAAAGATTGAATTTGACCGTCGTTTTAAAGAGCGTTGGGATCTTCTTAAGGTCAATGTTTTCGGTCAGAAAAAGCTGCTGAAAGATAAGAAGAGCGGCATTATTCACGTTATGTTCTTTTATGGATTTATTCTTGTCCAATTTGGAGCAATTGACTTCGTTTGGAAAGGACTCGCACCAGGATCACATCTTCCACTTGGACCACTATACCCTGCATTTACATTCTTCCAGGAAATTGTCACACTTGTTATTTTAATTGCAGTCTTTTGGGCTTTTCATAGACGTTATGTTGAGAAGCTAGTTCGTTTAAAACGTAATTTCAAATCAGGCCTTGTTCTTATCTTTATCGGTGGCTTAATGATTTCTGTGCTACTCGGTAATGGGATGGGGATTATATGGCACGGCGAGGAGCTTTCATGGAGTGAACCGATTGCTTCTGCAATCGCTTACGTTTTCTCGGGAATAAATGAAACCGTAGCCATTTCTGTGTTCTACTTCTCTTGGTGGGTGCATCTACTAATTTTGTTAACGTTTTTAGTGTATGTTCCACAATCAAAACACGCGCATTTAATTGCGGGACCAGCTAACGTTTTCTTCGGTCGTCTTTCAAATCCAGGGAAGCTTGAAAAGATTGACTTTGAAGATGAAACGCAAGAAACATTTGGTGTTGGTAAAATCGAAGACTTTAGACAAAATCAGCTTATCGATTTATACGCTTGCGTAGAGTGTGGTCGCTGTACAAATATGTGTCCGGCAACAGGAACAGGGAAAATGTTATCGCCGATGGATTTAATTTTAAAACTTCGCGATCATTTAACTGATAAAGGAGCAGCAGTGACATCAAAAGCACCGTGGGTTCCAGTAGTTGCTTTTAATAATACGCAAGGAAATCAGTTAGCGATGATGGCAGCTGGGAAAGGGCAACAAGAATCAGCGGCTACAACGCTAGCTTACGACCCGAGTTTAATCGGAGATGTTATTACGGAGGAAGAGATTTGGGCTTGTACAACGTGTCGTAACTGTGAAGACCAGTGTCCGGTTATGAATGAGCATGTTGACAAAATTATCGATTTACGCCGCTACCTCGTTTTAACAGAAGGAAAGATGGACGCGGAAGCGCAACGTGCGATGACAAACATCGAGCGTCAAGGGAATCCGTGGGGACTGAATCGTAAAGAGCGTGAAACTTGGCGCCAAGGTGATGATGAAGTAACGGTTCCAACTGTAAAAGAAAAATCGAAAGCTGGCGAGGAGTTCGAATATTTATTCTGGGTTGGTTCAATGGGATCATATGATAATCGTAGTCAGAAGATTGCAATATCATTTGCGAAGTTAATGAACGAAGCAGGCATTTCATTCGCGATACTTGGTAATAAAGAAAAGAATTCTGGGGATACACCGCGACGTCTTGGAAATGAATTTGTCTTCCAAGAGATGGCGACAAAGAATATTGAGGAATTTGAAAAAGCAGGAGTGAAGAAAATCGTTACGATTGATCCTCACGCTTATAACACATTTAAAAATGAGTATCCAGACTTTGGCTTGCAAGCAGAAGTCTATCATCATACAGAATTGTTAGCTCAGTGGGTGAAAGAAGGACGCTTGAAACCTGTTCACGCTATTGAGGAAACAGTTACGTACCATGATTCCTGTTATTTAGGAAGATACAACGAAGTATACGAAGCGCCACGCGATATTTTGAAAGCAATTCCTGGTGTGAATCTTGTAGAAATGGCACGAAACCGTGAAACAGGAATGTGTTGTGGCGCAGGTGGTGGCTTAATGTGGATGGAAGAGACAGCAGGTTCACGTATTAACGTTGCTCGTACAGAACAAGCACTAGCTGTGCAACCATCCATTATCGGTACAGGTTGTCCATATTGCTTAACGATGATTAGTGATGGGACGAAAGCGAAAGAAGTAGAAGAGAAGGTTCAAACTCTTGATGTAACAGAGATTTTAGAACGCTCTGTTATCGGACAGAAGAAAGAAGCGATGTAATTTGCAAGCGTGAATACAACTTTAGAGAGAGGTGCAACCATTGCACCTCTTCTCAACGTAACAATACCGAGCGAGCGCTCGGTGCTAAAAAAAGAGATGGGGGAAATAGATATGAGTAAAACAGTTATTTTAAGTGCTGCAAGAACACCGGTTGGGAAATTTGGAGGATCTTTAAAAGACGTGAAAGCAACAGAACTTGGGGGAATTGCAATTAAGGCAGCGCTTGAAAGAGCAAACGTTTCTGCTAATGATGTGGAAGAAGTTATATTCGGAACAGTTATCCAAGGTGGACAGGGACAAATTCCATCACGCCAAGCTGCGAGGGCTGCTGGAATTCCTTGGGAAGTGCAGACGGAAACAGTGAATAAAGTTTGTGCATCAGGGCTTCGTGCGGTTACGTTAGCGGATCAAATTATTCGTACTGGCGATCAATCACTTATTGTAGCTGGTGGTATGGAATCGATGAGTAACAGTCCTTACATTTTACGCGGAGCAAGATGGGGATACAGAATGGGAAACAACGAAGTGATTGATTTAAACGTTGCTGACGGTTTAACATGTGCATTTTCAGGTATACACATGGGTGTTTATGGGGGAGAAGTTGCGAAGGAAGATGGAATCTCTCGCGAAGCGCAAGATGAATGGGCATATCGTAGCCATCAACGTGCGGTTTCCGCGCATAAAGAAGGACGTTTTGAAGAGGAAATCGTGCCAGTAACGATTCCGCAAAGAAAAGGCGATCCAATTGTCGTTGCAAAAGATGAGGCGCCACGTGAAGATACAACGATTGAAAAATTAGCGAAATTAAAACCTGTATTTGATAAGACGTCAGCAGTGACAGCGGGAAATGCACCAGGACTAAACGATGGTGGTGCTGCGCTTGTACTAATGAGCGAAGACAGAGCGAAGCAAGAAGGAAGAAAGCCATTAGCGACAATTTTGGCACATACAGCAATTGCAGTGGAGTCTAAAGATTTCCCAAGAACGCCAGGTTATGCAATTAACGAATTGTTGAAAAAAACAGGCAAGACAATTGAAGATATTGATTTATTCGAGATTAATGAAGCATTCGCAGCGGTAGCAATTGCAAGTACAGAGATTGCAGGAATTGACCCAGACAAATTGAATGTAAATGGCGGCGCAGTGGCGATGGGACATCCGATTGGAGCGAGTGGAGCGCGTATTATCGTTACACTTATCCATGCACTGAAGCAGCGCGGCGGCGGAATTGGAATTGCTTCGATTTGTAGCGGTGGTGGCCAAGGCGATGCAGTGATGATTGAAGTTCACTAATTAAGATTAGAAGGTATATAGTTTATTAAAAATTAAGGGGGAAGAAAAAATGGGTGTACAAAAAATCGTTGTAATTGGTGCGGGACAAATGGGATCGGGAATTGCGCAAGTATGTGCAATGGCAGGATATGATGTGAAGGTACAAGATTTAAAACAAGAGCAATTAGATAGAGGATTGGCTATCATTACGAAAAACTTAGCGCGCCAAGTAGAAAAAGGACGTATGAAGGAAGAAGAGAAAGAAGCAACTTTAAATCGTCTTACAGTAACGCTTGATTTAGATTGTGTGAAGGAAGCGGATCTTATTATTGAAGCAGCTGTTGAGAAAATGGATATTAAAAAGAAAATCTTTGCGAATCTAGATGAAATTGCTCCAGAACACGCAATTTTAGCGACAAATACGTCATCTCTGCCAATTACAGAAATTGCAGCGGTAACGAAGCGTCCAGAAAAAGTAATCGGTATGCACTTTATGAATCCCGTTCCAGTTATGAAGCTTGTTGAAATTATTCGTGGTTTGGCTACAGATGATGCGGTATATGAAACGATTGAAGATATTACGAAGAAAATTGGGAAAGTACCAGTTGAAGTAAATGATTTCCCAGGGTTTGTATCGAACCGTATTTTATTACCGATGATTAACGAGGCAATCTATACGTTATATGAAGGTGTAGCGACGAAAGAAGCGATTGATGAAGTAATGAAACTCGGTATGAATCATCCGATGGGCCCACTTACGCTAGCTGATTTTATCGGTTTAGATACATGTTTATACATTATGGAAGTGTTGCATGAAGGATTAGGTGATAGTAAATATCGCCCATGTCCATTACTACGTAAGTACGTAAATGCAGGATGGTTAGGACGTAAAACAGGTCGTGGTTTCTACGTTTACGAATAAATTCCCCTTTGTTACAAAATAGTGGTCTTACCAAATTATTAAAAGGATATATAGCAAATGGAGGCGGAGTATATGAACTTTCGTTTTAATGAAGAGCAGCAAATGATGAGGAAAATGGTTCGGGATTTTGCACAGAAGGAGATAGCACCCTTTGTTCCTAGTATGGAACAAGGGGTGTTCCCAAAAGAGATTTTGCAGAAGATGGGTGAGCTTGGGTTAATGGGAATTCCAGCACCTGCAAAATACGGTGGTGCAGAAATGGATTTTATTTCTTACATTTTAGCAATTGAGGAAATTTCAAAGGTAAGTGCAACTGTTGGTGTAATTTTAGCTGTACATACGTCAGTTGGAATGAATCCGATTTTATATTTCGGAACAGAAGAACAGAAGCAGAAATATGTTTCTAAATTGGCGACTGGTGAGTATTTAGGTGCATTTGCTCTAACAGAACCGAACGCAGGATCAGATGCAGGGAGTTTGAAATCAAGAGCTGTAAAAAAGGGCGATCACTACATTATTAATGGGTCGAAAGTATTTATTACAAATGGCGGCGAAGCAAGTACATACATTGTATTCGCTTCTACAAATCCAGAGGCAGGAAAAAGTGGGATTTCTGCATTTATAGTAGAGAAAGATACACCGGGCTTAATTATCGGCAAAGATGAGCATAAAATGGGACTTCTTGGTTCTCGCACGGTACAACTTACGTTTGAAGATATGAAAGTGCCGGCCGAGAATTTACTTGGTGAAGAAGGACAAGGATTTAAAGTGGCAATGGCGAATTTAGATGTTGGACGAATTGGAATCGGAGCGCAGGCATTAGGAATTGCGGAAGCGGCGCTTGCATGTGCGATTGATTATGCGAAAGAGCGTGAGCAATTCGGTAAGCCAATTGCGGCGCAGCAAGGAATCGGCTTCAAACTTGCAGATATGGCGACTAGCGTAGAAGCAGCGCGATTACTTGTATACAGAGCGGCATCGCTAAGAGCGCAAGGATTACCATGCGGCAAAGAAGCTTCTATTGCGAAATTATTCGCTTCTAAGACGGCTGTTGAAGTTGCGATTGAAGCGGTGCAAGTATTTGGTGGTTACGGTTATACGAAAGACTATCCAGTAGAACGATTTTTCCGTGATGCGAAAATCACGCAAATATATGAAGGAACGAGTGAGATACAGAAACTTGTTATTAGTCGAGCTTTATAAAAGGACAAGGGGGAGACGGGAATGCATTTTAAACTATCAGAAGAACATGAAATGATAAGAAAAATGGTTCGGGATTTTGCTAAGAACGAAGTAGCACCGACGGCAGCTGAGCGTGATGAAGAAGAGAGATTTGATCGCGCTTTATTCGATCAAATGGCAGAGCTTGGTTTAACCGGTATTCCGTGGCCTGAGGAATACGGTGGAATTGGAAGCGATTACTTAGCGTATGTAATTGCTATCGAAGAATTATCTCGTGTTTGTGCTTCAACGGGTGTAACGCTGTCTGCACACACTTCACTTGCTGGTTGGCCAATTTTTAAATTTGGAACGGAAGAACAAAAGCAAAAGTTTTTACGACCGATGGCAGAAGGAACGAAAATTGGCGCATACGGTTTAACGGAGCCAAGTTCTGGTTCAGATGCTGGCGGAATGAGGACAACTGCGAAACGAGATGGAGACCATTACATTTTAAATGGATCGAAAATCTTTATTACAAATGGCGGTATTGCTGATATTTATGTTGTTTTTGCATTAACTGATCCCGAATCGAAGCAGCGTGGTACGAGCGCGTTTATTGTGGAAAGTGATACACCAGGATTTTCAGTTGGGAAGAAGGAAAGCAAGTTAGGGATTCGCTCTTCACCAACAACTGAAATTATGTTCGAAGATTGCCGTATTCCTGTAGAGAACCTAATCGGGGAAGAGGGCCAAGGATTTAAAGTTGCGATGCAAACATTAGATGGCGGCCGTAATGGTATTGCCGCGCAAGCAGTCGGTATTGCGCAAGGGGCTTTAGATGCTTCTGTAGAATATGCAAGAGAGCGTCATCAGTTTGGGAAGCCAATTGCGGCGCAGCAAGGAATTGGCTTTAAACTTGCAGATATGGCAACGGATGTGGAGGCGGCGCGTCTTCTAACATACCAAGCGGCTTGGCTTGAATCGGAAGGGCTTCCGTATGGGAAAGAGTCAGCGATGTCAAAAGTATTTGCAGGCGATACAGCGATGAAGGTGACAACTGAAGCAGTACAAGTATTTGGTGGTTACGGTTATACGAAAGATTATCCAGTAGAGCGTTATATGCGCGATGCAAAGATTACACAAATATATGAGGGAACACAAGAGATTCAAAGGCTTGTAATTTCTCGTATGTTAACGAAGTAGGAACGAAAGCGTAGGTATTTTCCTACGCTTTTTCCTTCCAAAAAATAATAGAGAGAGGTGAAGGGGATGGTTAAACATAATGTACATGCGTCCGTGAAAGATGAAAAATTAGTTGCGTTAAGACGTGAACAAATGATTAAAGGTGCGGTGCAATTGTTTAAGCAAAAAGGGTTCCCACGTACAACAACGAGAGAGATTGCGAAGGCGGCTGGGTTTAGTATTGGAACACTTTATGAGTACATTCGTACAAAAGATGATGTTTTATATTTAGTTTGTGATAGTATTTATGAACATGTAAAAGAAAGATTAGAGGAAGTAGTGTGTACAGAGAAGGGGAGTATAGAAAGTTTAAAGATAGCGATAACGAATTATTTTAAAGTGATGGATGAATTGCAAGAGGAAGTATTAATTATGTATCAAGAGGTACGTTTTTTACCGAAAGAATCACTCCCATATGTATTAGAAAAAGAGTTTCAAATGGTCGGGATGTTTGAGAATATTTTAGAGCAGTGTACAGCAAATGGGACATTTACATTAAATAAAAAAGAGATACAGCTTCTTGCACATAACATTTTCATACAAGGACAAATGTGGGGATTTAGACGTTGGGCCCTGCAAAAACTGTATACGCTTGAAGAATATACAGAAATGCAAATTAGGTATGTATTGCAAGGAGCACATATGTTTCCGAAATAAGGAATAGACAAATTATAATTTTATTACCATATTAAAGTTTCCCGTTTTTTTTGTAGCATATTTGTGCGACTTTTGTTTATAATGAATAGTATGGATTTTTTTAAGCAGACCGTTATATATAAGGTTATATTTGAAGAAAGGAAGTGCCGCATAAGTGAATTTTAAGCAATATTCACCAGAAGAGCTAAAAGAATGTTCAATGATTGAAGTTGTACATAGCGTTTTAGGGGATAAAAGACAAGCAACGACATTCAACGAGTTGGTTCGAGAAATCGCTCAAGTGCTGGGACTATCTCAAGAGCAAGTTAATGCGAAACTCGCACAATTTTATACAGATTTAAACATCGATGGACGTTTCATTAATTTAGGAGAAAATCGTTGGGGGCTACGCAGCTGGTACCCATATGAGCAAATTGATGAAGAAATCTTACCTCAGCCAAAACCGAAGAAGAAACGTAAAGTTGAAGAAGACGGTTTTGACGAATACATTGAAGAAGATGAAGACTTCGACGATGCAGACGCAACTGAAGAAGAAGAGGTAGAAGATTTGGACAAGGTTCTTGAAGAAGAAGACGGAGATGACGATGATCTTGATGATTTAGATGAAGATGATGACGATGACTTCGCCGAAGAAGAACTTGAGTACGATGAAACTGAAGAAGAAGAAGAGGAAGAACTGTAGTTCTTGACTTTTCATTATCGTCCATGTAGAATCATTTTTGGGCTCTTTAAAAAAGGACGATAATACTTTTAAAGTGTAAATATAAAAGAAAATTGCTCCCTACTTATTACTTTATGTGATGAGGGGAGCAATTTTCTTTTTTGTTTTTTGTTTAGAAAATAAAAAGAGTCTAACAATAAGATGGATACAGTGTTATCTACATACGTTGCGCTTTGCAACGGTGATTATATAACAGCAAAATAGGAGGGAGCTTTTTCATGACTAAGTATATTTTTGTAACAGGCGGTGTAGTATCGTCTTTAGGAAAAGGTATTACAGCAGCATCTCTTGGAAGACTTTTAAAAAATCGTGGTTTAAACGTAACGATTCAAAAGTTTGATCCATACATTAACGTAGACCCAGGGACTATGAGCCCATACCAACACGGTGAGGTATTCGTAACAGATGACGGTGCAGAAACTGATTTAGACCTTGGTCACTATGAGCGTTTCATCGACATCAACTTAAACAAATACAGCAACGTAACAACAGGTAAAATTTACTCTTCAGTTCTTCAAAAAGAGCGTCGTGGTGAATACCTAGGAGGAACAGTTCAAGTTATTCCTCACATTACTAATGAAATTAAAGAGCGTGTATACCGTTCTGGTCGCGAAACAAACGCGGACGTTGTTATTACAGAAATTGGTGGAACTGTTGGCGACATCGAGTCTTTACCATTCTTAGAAGCAATCCGTCAAATTAAGAGCGACATCGGTCGTGACAATGTAATGTACATTCACTGTACGTTAATCCCGTACTTAAAAGCAGCGGGTGAAATGAAAACAAAACCAACGCAACATAGCGTTAAAGAGCTTCGTAGCTTAGGTATTCAACCAAATATTATCGTTGTTCGTACAGAATTGCCTGTTTCTCAAGATATGAAAGACAAGCTTGCATTATTCTGTGACATTGATACAAAAGCAGTTATCGAAGCACGTGATGCAGATACTTTATATGCGGTTCCATTATCTCTTCAAGAGCAAAATATGGACCAAATCGTTTGCGATCACTTAAAATTAGACAATCCAGCTGCAGATATGACAGAGTGGACTGCTTTAGTTAATAAAGTGCGTAACCTTTCTAAGAAAACAAAAATCGCTCTTGTTGGTAAATACGTAGAGCTTCAAGATGCATACATTTCTGTTGTAGAAGCACTTCGTCATGCGGGTTATTCATTCGACACAGATGTAGAAGTGAAATGGGTAAATGCTGAACACGTAACACCAGAGAACGTACAAGAATTAGTTGGTGACACAGATGGTATCCTTGTACCTGGTGGATTCGGCGATCGTGGTGTAGAAGGTAAAATCGTTGCAATTCAATATGCTCGTGAAAACAAAGTACCATTCTTAGGAATTTGCTTAGGTATGCAACTTGCATCAATCGAATTTGCACGTAACGTATTAGGATTAGAAGGAGCTAACTCTTCTGAAATTAATCCTGACACACCTTATGCAATCATTGACTTATTACCAGAACAAAAAGATGTAGAAGACTTAGGTGGTACACTTCGTCTTGGCCTATATCCATGTAAGCTTGCTGAAGAAACAAATGCTTACAATGCTTACAATGAGCCGGTTGTATATGAGCGTCATCGTCATCGTTATGAGTTCAACAATCAATTCCGTCCGGATATGGAAAAAGAAGGATTTGTATTCTCTGGTACAAGCCCAGACGGCCGTCTAGTTGAAATCATTGAATTAAAAGAACATCCTTGGTTCGTAGCAGCACAGTTCCACCCGGAACTAGTTTCTCGTCCAAACCGTCCACAACCATTGTTCCATGACTTCGTAAGAGCTTCTATTACGAATAAAGAGAGCAAGTAAAAAAAAGCGCCTGAAATAGGGCGCTTTTTTTAATATTCATTTAACATTTCATCGATTGTAAATTTGATCCCATGATATGCAAATAAAGCTATCATTAAACTTGGAAATCCATAGCGATTGCCTTCATCGTCTGGAATAAGGCCTTTTAACAGCTTTGTATCAATATGTACATCTGTATATTGTTCCAGTGATTCAGTACCTTCTTGAATAGCAGAGATGCCGACAATAGGGTGTCCATCTGCTTGAAGTTTTTTTGCCATTGCTACAACTTCTTCATCTGTTGAAAAACGGCTAATAAGAAGTACACGATCTGCAGAAGTTACTTCTACTTCTTTACCATTTTCCAATAATCGTTTTGCTTGCTTCATTGGTTCAGCACCGAATAATGCTTCAGCAACAACGCCCTCCATTTCATTTGTACCATGTAAATAAATAAAACCGTCGCCAACTAATGCTTGAGCAAGTAGACGGGCGCTATCTTCTATATTCGTTTCTTCTTTTTGAGAAACTCTGGAGAAATAACCACTTAATTGAGTTGAAAAAATTTTTAACATAATGTTACTCCCTTTCGTACGTGTTTACCGGCTTTCATTATAGTTTATTTTTTCAGAAAGGTGAAATCGAAGGGTAGCATAACAAAATAGGAAACGGTAAAATAAGAAAGAATAGGAAGGAATTTGCCAAAGAATAGCGAAAATTAATCGTTAAGATATAAGAAGCTTTAAATCTTGTATTTACACAGAAAGGTTGGGAGTTATGGAAGGGAAAATTTTAATCGTTGATGATCAATATGGCATTCGTGTGTTATTACATGAAGTGTTCCAAAAAGAAGGTTATCAGACATTCCAAGCAGCGAATGGATTTCAAGCTTTAGATATCGTGAAAAAAGATAATCCAGATTTAGTAGTGTTAGATATGAAAATTCCAGGTATGGATGGTATAGAGATTTTAAAACATGTGAAGGAAATTGATGAGAGTATTAAAGTAATTTTAATGACTGCTTATGGAGAGCTTGATATGATCCAAGAAGCAAAAGATTTAGGAGCTTTAATGCACTTTGCTAAACCGTTTGATATTGATGAGATTCGTCAAGCGGTGAGAGATCAGCTTGCTGTAGAGGCGTAAAAAATGAATTTTTTATAAAAAATATGGAAAAAAGCGTTTACATGGACTATTGAGCAGGTGAATACGGTTGAGTTTTTGAGTACAAGTTGTTATCCTATTGAGTGTAGAAAAAAGTCCGGTATGTAAATATACATATTTTACCTTATTCTGGTCATACTACCAGCGATAAGAACTTATCGGATACAAAAAACGTTTTTTAGGAGGATTCACCATGCCTTTAGTTTCTATGAAAGAAATGCTAAACACAGCACTAGAAGGAAAATACGCAGTTGGTCAATTCAACATGAACAACTTAGAGTGGACTCAAGCTATCTTAGCTGCTGCGGAAGAAGAAAAATCTCCTGTAATCCTAGGTGTATCTGAGGGTGCAGCTCGTCATATGACTGGTTTCAAAACAGTTGTAGCTATGGTTAAAGCTTTAATCGAAGAAATGAACATCACTGTTCCTGTAGCGATTCACCTTGACCATGGTTCAAGCTTCGAAAAATGTAAAGAAGCAATTGATGCAGGTTTCACATCTGTAATGATCGACGCTTCTCACCACCCATTCGAAGAAAACGTTGAAACTACTAAAAAAGTAGTAGAATACGCACACGCTCGTAACGTATCTGTTGAAGCTGAGCTTGGAACAGTTGGCGGACAAGAAGACGACATCATCGCTGAAGGCGTAATTTACGCTGATCCAGCAGAGTGTAAGCACCTTGTTGAAGCAACAGGTATCGATTGCCTAGCTCCAGCTTTAGGTTCTGTACACGGTCCTTACAAAGGTGAGCCTAACTTAGGATTCGCTGAAATGGAACAAGTTCGTGACTTCACTGGTGTACCTTTAGTATTACACGGTGGTACTGGTATCCCAACTGCAGATATCGTAAAAGCTATCTCTTTAGGTACTTCAAAAATTAACGTAAACACTGAGAACCAAATTGAGTTTACAAAAGCTGTTCGTGAAGCATTAAACAAGGACCAAGAAGTTTACGATCCTCGTAAATATATTGGACCTGGCCGCGAAGCTATTAAAGCAACTGTTGCTGGTAAAATGCGTGAATTCGGTTCTAACGGTAAAGCGTAAGAATAAAATTCCGTTTTGGAAACCGTCTAGTCTTTTAGACGGTTTCCTTTCGTTGTATAATGAAAGCGTGAACAAGTCTAAAGATTTTTATCATTTTGTTTTTGAAACAGAAAATAATGTGCATAGTCCTATTAATAAATGTGATAATGTATCTAAATTGATAAAGTAAATTCGATGAATAGTTAATCTTTATCTATTCGTATTACAGGAGAAATGGAGATAATGGTTTCCTATTTATTGAGTTTTAGGGTGGAAAGAGTGATTGAGATTCTTAAGGGGAGCTTTCTATAAAGATATAGAAAGTAAATACATTCACAAGAAGGGAGCTCAATATGGAAAAATTGCTAATTGAAGGCGGAAGAGCTTTAAATGGAACAATTCGAGTGAGTGGTGCAAAGAACAGCGCCGTTGCACTAATTCCAGCGACAATTTTAGCAGATACTCCAGTAACTATTGGTGGTGTCCCTAATATTTCGGACGTGAAAATGTTAGGAGACTTGCTAGAGGAAATTGGAGGAAGGGTAACTTATGGACAGGAGGAAGAGATGGTAGTCGATCCTTCTAACATGGTTGCAATGCCTTTACCAAATGGAAAAGTGAAAAAATTGCGTGCTTCTTATTATTTAATGGGTGCGATGCTTGGCCGTTTTAAAAAAGCTGTTATTGGGCTTCCAGGTGGATGTCATTTAGGACCGAGGCCGATTGATCAGCATATTAAAGGGTTTGAAGCGTTAGGCGCACATGTTACGAATGAACAGGGTGCTATTTATTTAAGAGCAGATGAATTACGCGGGGCACGTATTTATTTAGATGTTGTTAGTGTAGGAGCTACGATTAATATTATGCTAGCAGCTGTGCGAGCGAAGGGTAGAACTGTTATTGAAAACGCAGCGAAAGAACCAGAGATTATTGATGTAGCTACATTGTTAACAAGCATGGGTGCACGTATTAAAGGTGCTGGCACAGATGTAATCCGAATTGATGGTGTGGATTCACTGCACGGTTGTCATCACACGATCATTCCGGATCGTATTGAAGCGGGTACGTATATGATTTTAGGAGCTGCATCAGGAGGAGAAGTAACGGTTGATAATGTTATTCCTCAGCATTTAGAGTCAGTTACAGCGAAGTTAAGAGAAGCTGGTGTCCAAGTTGAAACGAACGATGACCAAATTACAGTGAACGGTAATAGAAGGTTAAAAGTAGTTGATATAAAAACGCTTGTATATCCAGGATTCCCAACAGATTTACAACAACCATTTACGACGCTTTTAACAAAGGCGCATGGAACGGGTGTTGTAACGGATACGATTTACGGCGCGCGTTTTAAACACATTGATGAGTTACGTCGTATGAATGCACAAATTAAAGTAGAAGGTCGTTCGGCAATTGTAACTGGTCCTGTTTTATTGCAAGGTGCAAAAGTGAAAGCGAGTGATTTGCGAGCTGGAGCAGCCCTTGTTATTGCAGGGTTAATGGCGGATGGAATTACAGAAGTAACCGGACTTGAGCATATTGATCGAGGTTATGAAAATATAGTAGACAAGCTTAAAGGTCTTGGCGCAAACATTTGGCGAGAACAAATGACAAGTCAAGAAATTGAAGAGATGAAGAACGCATAAGTGATACTTCCGCAGGGGGGAAGCGAAGCATCACTACTTGCGGAAGTATACTTTATAGAGAAACACAGTTCACAAAATACGGCAGAATATATAAAGACTTAAAGGAGAGGGATTATCGTGGAAAGAAGTTTATCTATGGAGTTAGTACGTGTAACAGAGGCTGCAGCTTTATCATCAGCGCGTTGGATGGGACGCGGGAAAAAGGATGAGGCAGACGGTGCAGCAACATCAGCTATGCGTGATGTATTTGATACAATTCCGATGAAAGGTACAGTTGTAATTGGTGAAGGTGAGATGGATGAAGCGCCAATGCTGTATATCGGAGAGAAATTAGGTACGGGATATGGACCACGTGTAGACGTTGCAGTTGATCCTTTAGAAGGGACAAACATCGTGGCAGCTGGTGGATGGAATGCTCTTGCTGTTATTGCAATTGCAGATCATGGTAATTTGTTACATGCTCCTGACATGTACATGGATAAAATCGCGGTTGGCCCAGAAGCGGTTGGGGCGGTCGATATTGATGCGCCTATTATCGATAACTTACGTGCGGTTGCGAAAGCGAAAAATAAAGATATTGAAGATGTTGTAGCGACAGTTTTAAACCGTCCACGTCATCAAGCGATTATCGAAGAAATTCGTAAAGCTGGTGCTCGTATTAAATTAATTAACGATGGAGATGTGGCTGGAGCAATTAACACTGCATTTGATCGTACAGGTGTAGACATTTTATTCGGATCTGGTGGAGCGCCTGAGGGTGTATTAGCAGCAGTTGCATTAAAATGTTTAGGTGGAGAAATCCATGGAAAGCTACTGCCTCAAAATGAAGCTGAATTAGCTCGTTGTAAAAAAATGGGCATTGAAGATATAAATCGTATCCTTCGCATGGAAGACTTAGTAAAAGGTGACGATGCAATCTTTGCAGCAACAGGAGTAACAGACGGAGAACTATTACGCGGCGTTCAATTTAAAGGTAGCGTAGGAACAACACAATCCCTTGTTATGCGCGCAAAATCAGGCACAGTACGCTTCGTAGACGGACGCCATAGCTTGAATAAAAAACCGAACTTGGTTATTAAATAAAAAGCGGAGGTGGCTTGCTCAGAAGGGGAAGGCATTGGAGCTCCTGACGAAGAGGCGTTTTTTGCCTCGCAGGAAGGGGTGAAATGACTGACCCTTCTAGCCACTGGAGCTGGATTAAATAAAAAGTGGAAGCAGCTCGCTCAGAATCGCAGGGCATTGGAACTCTCGACCTTGAAGCGCTTTTTGCTTCGAGTGAGAGAGTGAAATGACCGGAGATTCTAGCTGCTGGAACTGGATTAAGTAAAAAGCGTAAGCAGCTCGTTCAGAATGGTAGGGGGATGGAGCTTCTGACGTAGAGGCGCTTTTTGCCTCGTAGGAAGACGCGAAGCCACCGGAGATTCTAGCTGCTGGAACTGGATTAAATAAGAGCGAAAATGGCTTATCTATTCTTCCTCATAATAGGGTGAGTAGAAAAAAGAAAGAAATATGAAAAGCGAAGACAAATTTTCTTGTCTTCGCTTCTTGTATTTGTGTTTCAACGTATTGATTAAAACTAGATAAAAGGGTTACAATAGTGAATATTACCCTACTTGAACTTATTGCCTTTCATTATTAATTATTTGCCTTCCGTATTTTTTCCCTTTACCCATGTGAAAAGAGAATAACGTTAAAGTGTGGTGTCTGAATGAATTTGTCAATTGCAGCATTAGAAAACATGAAATTAAAAGAGTTATACGAGCTTGCGAAAGAATTTAAGATTTCGTATTATAGCAAATTAACGAAAAAAGAGTTAATCTTCGCTATCCTAAAAGCTCGAGCAGAAAAAGAAGGTTTCTTCTTCATGGAAGGCGTATTAGAAATTATTCAATCAGAAGGATTTGGATTCCTACGTCCTATCAACTATTCTCCAAGCTCAGAAGATATTTATATCTCAGCTTCGCAAATTCGTCGTTTCGATTTACGTAATGGAGACAAGGTTTCTGGTAAAGTACGACCTCCGAAAGAAAATGAACGCTATTTTGGATTATTACAAGTTGAAGCTGTAAACGGAGATGATCCAGAGTCAGCAAAAGAGCGTGTGCATTTCCCTGCATTAACACCATTATACCCAGATCGCCAAATGAAATTGGAAACGGAACCGAAAAAGTTACCGACACGCATCATGGATTTAATCGCACCAGTTGGATTTGGACAACGTGGTTTAATTGTCGCGCCTCCAAAGGCTGGTAAAACAAGTCTATTAAAAGAAATCGCACACAGTGTTACAACAAATCACCCGGAAGCTGAATTAATTGTACTTTTAATTGATGAGCGTCCAGAGGAAGTAACAGACATTGAACGTTCTGTTAAAGGAGATGTTGTAAGCTCTACTTTTGATGAAGTACCAGAAAATCATATTAAAGTAGCGGAACTTGTGTTAGAACGTGCAATGCGTCTTGTAGAGCACAAAAAAGATGTTATCATTTTAATGGATAGTATTACCCGTTTAGCGCGAGCTTACAACCTTGTTATTCCACCAAGTGGTAGAACATTATCGGGTGGTATCGATCCAGCTGCCTTCCATAGACCGAAGCGTTTCTTTGGAGCTGCACGTAACATTGAAGAAGGCGGTAGCTTAACGATTTTAGCAACAGCACTCGTTGATACAGGATCTCGTATGGACGATGTAATTTACGAAGAATTTAAAGGAACTGGAAATATGGAACTTCACTTAGATCGTTCATTAGCTGAGCGTCGTATCTTCCCGGCAATTGATATTCGCCGTTCTGGTACACGTAAAGAAGATCTATTAATTCCGAAAGAACATTTAGACAAGCTATGGGGTATTCGTAAAACAATGCGTGATACACCAGACTTTGTCGAAGGTTTCTTACGTAAACTTCGTCAAACAAAGACAAATGAAGAATTTTTACAAAACATTGTTGCAGACTCAAAAAGATATGTAACAACTAAGTAAAGGGAAAAGATTGGGACTCGCTTATTTCGTAGTAAGCGAGTTTTTTATGTTTTTTTAAGGAAATACTAAAGAGAGTAATATATGGGGGGAATTTTGTTTTTGAGATGAAAATCATATTTGGGTCGAGAGCTTGAAGTTTTCTGGATTCTGAACGAGCCACTTGTGCTTTTAATTTTTATCCAGTTCCTGCGGCTAGCTCTTCGTGTCTAAGAACCTCTCGCACTAAAGGTAAAAAGCACCTTTTGTACGAGAGAACCTTAGCCATTCAGAGCTGAACGAGCCGCCTACACTTTTAATTATATCCAGCTCCAGCGTCTAGAATGGTCGGTGGCTTCGCGTCTTCCTACGAGGCAAAAAGCGCCTCTTTGTCAGAAGCTCCATCCCCCTCCCATTCTGAACGAGCCGCTTGCGCTTTTATTTTTTAAAAAGACAAAAACAGGTAGTTGCAAAATGGAGTTAGCCTTGTTATAATTTCATCATATGTGTTTCATCAATATAGTTGTGTAAGCAGCTGAAGATGAAAAACTCTGTTTCGAAAATGATTCAGGGCGGAAGGAGATGAAAAGAATGAAAGCAGGAATCCATCCAAATTACAATAAAGTTGTATTTATGGACACGAACACAGGCTTCAAATTCTTAAGCGGGTCTACTAAAGGCTCTAGCGAAACTGTTGAGTGGGAAGATGGTAACACTTATCCATTACTAAAAATTGAGATCAGTTCTGATTCTCACCCATTCTACACTGGACGTCAGAAGTTTGCTACTGCAGACGGACGTGTTGACCGCTTCAATAAGAAATACGGTATCAAGTAATAAAGAACATAAAACAGGCAAGTGTATGTATTCGCTTGTCTGTTTTTTTTGCAAAAATATTAAACCTTTACCCTACTTTAGATTAGGAAAGTAGATGAAAGGAGAGCTCAATGTACTTAATGAATCAAAATGGTTGGATTGAAGTGATTTGCGGGAGTATGTTTTCTGGGAAATCAGAAGAGCTCATCCGCCGTATACGCCGTACGCAATTTGCAAAACAACATGCGATTGTATTTAAACCATGTATTGATAATCGTTATAGTGAAGAAGATGTTGTATCACATAATGGATTAAAGGTTAAAGCAGTTCCTGTTTCAGCTTCGAAAGATATATTTAACCATGTAACAGAAGAAATGGATGTTATTGCAATCGATGAGGTACAATTTTTTGATGGGGACATTGTGGAAGTGGTGCAAGTATTGGCAAATCGTGGCTATCGTGTCATTGTAGCTGGATTAGACCAAGATTTCCGTGGTCTACCATTTGGACAAGTTCCTCAGCTGATGGCGATTGCTGAACATGTAACTAAATTGCAGGCAGTTTGTTCTGCATGCGGATCTCCGGCAAGTCGTACGCAACGTTTAATCGATGGAGAACCAGCAGCATTTGATGATCCAATTATTTTAGTTGGGGCTTCAGAATCGTATGAACCACGTTGTCGTCATTGTCATGCAGTACCTACAAAACAAAGATAAATGAAACTCGCTATGTAGAGCGGGTTTTTTTCAAAATAGATGAAGATTGGTGGCCAGCTCTTTGTACAGCTAAGAACTTTAGGCAGTCAGAGCTGAGCGAGCCGCTTGCGCTTTTAAATATAATTTGCGTTTTTTTGATTAAGTACCATATACTATTTGTATTAGATACTAGGATGTAGAGGTGAATGGTGTGTTAGATCGTTTGCAAGCTGTAGAAGATCGTTATGAGAAGTTAAATGAATTGTTAAGTGACCCAGAGGTTATTAGCGATACGAATAAGCTTCGTGAGTATTCAAAGGAACAATCTGATATGCAAGAAACGGTAGAGGTGTACCGTGAGTATAAAGATGTTCGTGAGCAATTAAGAGATGCAAAAGCAATGTTAGAAGATAAGTTAGACGCTGATATGCGTGACATGGTAAAAGAAGAGGTTTCTGAATTAGAAGGACAAGATAAAGAATTGTCAGAGCGTCTGAAAATTTTACTTGTTCCAAAAGATCCTAATGATGATAAAAACGTTATCGTTGAGGTTCGTGGTGCTGCTGGTGGTGATGAGGCAGCTTTATTTGCTGGTGATTTATATCGTATGTATAGCCGTTATGCTGAGGTACAAGGTTGGAAAACTGAAATTATCGAAGCAAGCTATACAGAGCTAGGTGGATATAAAGAGATTATCTTTATGATTAACGGTAAAGGTGCGTTCGCGAAGCTGAAATTCGAGAATGGTGCTCACCGTGTACAACGTGTTCCTGAAACGGAATCTGGTGGACGTATTCATACATCTACAGCAACTGTAGCTGTATTACCAGAGGCAGAAGAAGTAGAAATTAGTATTCATGAAAAAGATGTTCGTGTTGATACGTTTGCTTCTAGTGGTCCTGGTGGACAAAGTGTTAATACAACGATGTCAGCGGTACGTTTAACGCATTTACCGACTGGTGTAGTTGTATCGTGTCAGGATGAGAAATCACAAATCAAGAATAAAGAAAAAGCGATGAAAGTATTACGCGCACGTGTTTATGATAAGTTTAGACAAGAAGCGCAAGCTGAGTATGATCAAAACCGTAAACAAGCTGTTGGTACGGGTGATCGTTCAGAGCGTATTCGTACGTATAATTTCCCGCAAAACCGTGTTACAGACCATCGAATCGGTTTAACGATTCAAAAGCTAGATCAAATCTTACAAGGTAAGTTAGATGATTTCATCAATGCCTTAGTGATGGAAGATCAGGCTCAAAAGATGGAGGCAGCTGAGTAATGCGTGTCTATGAAGCCCTGAAATGGGCTTCTTCTTTTTTACAGGAAAATGGACGAGATGAAAATGCGGGAGAAATTGTCCTTTGTCATGTATTAAAGACGAACAGAACCGGAATGCTCATGAATATGCGTGAAGAAATAACTGTGGAACAAGAAACAAGTTTTACGGAGTTTATTCACAAGCATGTAGAAGGTATTCCTATTCAATATATGATTGGTTATGAAATGTTTTATGGACGGTCGTTCTTTGTGAATGAAGAAGTATTAATACCAAGACCGGAAACAGAAGAGCTTATAGTGGGAGTGTTAGAAAGAATCGAGCGTCATTTTGATGATGAGAAACTGCATGTGGCGGATATCGGTACAGGTAGTGGAGCGATTTCTATTACGCTGGCTTTAGAAAATAAAAATCTTCATGTGTATACGGTAGATATTGCACAAGAGTCGATTGAAGTTGCGAAAGAAAATGCAAAAACTTTGGGCGCAGAAGTAACGTTTTATCATGGTGATTTATTGTCACCATTTTATCAAACAGGTCAAAAGTTAGATGTTGTTGTTTCAAATCCCCCATATATACCGGAAGAGGATTGGCGTGGCCTTTCTCCTGTGGTGAAAGAGCATGAGCCAAAGAGAGCTCTTGTTGGTGGTGAAGACGGATTAGATTTCTATCGCCGTTTTATGGAAGAGTTGCCGAATGTATTGCAGAAGAAAGCAATTGTGGCATTTGAAATTGGAGTAGGGCAAGGTGAGGATGTAAAAGGGCTGTTACAACAAGCTTTTCCACATGCTCATGTTGAGATTGTGTTTGATATTAATGGAAAAGATCGTATGGTATTTGCAGAGATGGAGTAAGGTTCACGCCTTACTCTATTTTTTTTGTGGGAAAATTTATATAGATTTTGAATTTAATAGTTTAGAAAGATTAAAGTCTGTCCACACTGTTTGTAGAAGGGACGGTGGAGGAAATGAAAAAACAAGTTATTGCTTATCTTCTTCTATTATTAATTGGTGCACAGTTGCTTGTGCAGTTTGGATATATGAAAGCTGATGCGAAAGGGCCTTCAGTTATTCCGAAAGAGGCCGTTCGATTACGAATTTTAGCAAATAGTGATTCAGATAAAGATCAGGCGTTAAAGCGCAAAGTGCGTGATGAAGTAAAAACACAAATTGATGGATGGGTAGCGGATTTAACTTCATTTGAAGAGGCACGTAAAGTCATTCAAAGTCATATTCCAGAAATCGAAAAAACAGTGGCGAATACGTTGAAACAAGAAGGAAGTAAAGATTCATTTCAAGTGAAATTTAGTAAGAATGTAAAGTTTCCTACAAAGGTATATGGGAATTTCATTTATCCAGCAGGGGAATATGAGGCCGTATTAATTACAATTGGGGAAGGTGAAGGGGCAAACTGGTGGTGTGTATTATTTCCGCCGATGTGTTTCTTAGATTTTTCAAGTGGTACAGCTGTAAGGAAGGAAGAACATGTTGTGAAGGCAGAATCTCCTGAAGAGGAGCAGGTACAACTAGATGAGGAAGTAGTAGATACAGAAGAGAAGAAAGTGGATAAGGTAAAAGAAACGAAAGTTGTAAAGCAGGAAGTAGTAAAAAAAGTAACAGCTTCTGAAAAGAAAGTAGTAAAAAATGAAACAAAAGTCGAAGAGCAGCCTGTAAGTAAAGAAGAAACAAAAACTGTGGAAAAAGAGGAGAAACCTGTGGAGAAAAAACAAGAAAAGAAAAATGAGTATGTAAAAGTAGAAGAGGAAGAAGAAAAGCCAGAAGTTAAATTGTTTATTGTAGAAGCTTTTACATCTTTATTCTCTAAATAGTACTATTAATAAATCCCTCCTCATATATAAAAATGAGGAGGGATTTATTATGAAGAAAGTGTATTTTGCTACGAAAGCAGATGTGGAAAGATTGCATTCTTTTTTCGGACAAGCTAATAAAAAAGATGATAAAATAAATGAGTTGTACGCGCAATTTATGATTTTGGAAGAGGCGGAAGAAATACGGGCTGTCATCGGATATGAACAAAGTGAAGAACACGCACTGATTCGTTCTTGTTTATTCACACCTAATGTGGATAAACAGACTTTCTTATATTTTTTTGAAATGTTTTTGCAGTATATGAACGAAAAAAATATTCGACAATTGTACTTACTAACAAATCATCCACAATCTATAACAATCTTTCATTTTTTTGACTTTGTTACTATAGAGAAAGAAAATGTACCAGAGGGAATTCGACAGTTAGAACACTTTTGTAAAAATATAAAAGAGCCAAATGCAATAATACTAAATTGTCAGCTATTCACAAAGTTATCCACGGATTAATTAGGTTTATCCACATTTTGTGGATAAACCTTGTTTGTCTTTTGGGTAAATCTCATAGTAAACTAAAAATAGACAAGTATTTCAGGGTAGAAAAGGACGTGGGAAAAAATGCATACAAATATGTGGGTTGTGGATAATGTTGTGGAAAGAAAAAAATATTATCCACAGTTACAAGAAGCAGCAAAATTATTAAGGGAAAATGAGGCGATTGCCTTCCCGACAGAAACGGTATATGGACTAGGTGCAAACGCGATGAATGATGAAGCAATCGCGAAAATTTTTGAAGCTAAAGGAAGACCGAGTGATAATCCACTGATTGTCCACATCGGTACAAAATCGCAGTTAGATGGGATTGTGAAGGAAATTCCACCAGTTGCAGAGAAGTTAATGGAGCATTTTTGGCCAGGTCCGTTAACAATTATTTTACCTAGAAAAGAAGGGATTTCAGAGAAGGTGACGGCAGGACTTAATACGGTTGGAGTAAGAATGCCTGATCATCCAGTAGCGCTTGCTCTTATTGAAGAGGCAAATGTACCTGTTGCGGCACCGAGTGCGAATCGTTCAGGTCGTCCAAGCCCGACGTTAGCGTCTCACGTATATGAAGATTTAAATGAGAAAATCGCAGGAATTGTAGATGGTGGTGCAACAGGAGTAGGTGTTGAGTCAACTGTAATTGATTGTACGAGCGCAGTTCCAACGATATTACGCCCAGGCGGGATTACGAAAGAACAATTGGAAGCAGTGATTGGTACGGTTTCTTTAGATCCAGCTTTAAAGGACGAGAAAGAAAAACCGAAATCACCTGGAATGAAATATACACATTATGCACCGAAAGCGCCACTTAGTATTGTTGAAGGATCACGTGAGTTTATTCAGCGCCTTGTGGATGAGAAGAAGGAAGAAGGATTCAAAGTGGGTTTATTAACGACAGAAGAGTATCAGCATGTATATAGCGCGGATGTTGTATTATCTTGTGGTGTTCGAAGCGATTTAGCTAGTGTGGCGACTAAATTATATGATGTACTTAGAACATTTGATGCAAGTGAAGTGGATGTTATTTTTAGTGAGTCGTTCCCGAATGACGGAATAGGGAATGCAATTATGAATCGCTTAACAAAAGCAGCAGGACATCATATTATTACTGAATGATAAGGTACGATTAGCAAACAGAATATTTTTCCTCGGATAAGCATATTGTGAAGTAGCACGTCCGAGGAGGGACATGAATGACGTTTGAACAGCTAATACCTTTAATAATTATGGCATTCGCCTTAGGAATGGATGCGTTCTCGGTGAGTCTTGGCATGGGAATGATGACCTTAAAGGTAAGACAAATCCTGTATATCGGTATGACGATAGGGATATTTCATATTATTATGCCATTTATAGGGATGGTATTAGGTCGTTTTTTATCAGAGAAGTATGGAGACATTGCACATTTTGCAGGTGCTATTTTATTAATTGGACTAGGATTCTATATTATATATTCCTCTATTTTGGAGAATGAAGAGACTAGAACGGCTCCTATTGGAATTAGCTTATTCGTATTTGCATTTGGCGTTAGTATAGATAGTTTTTCAGTAGGGCTTAGTCTTGGTATTTACGGAGCACAGACAATTATTACGATATTACTTTTTGGATTTGTTAGTATGTTATTAGCGTGGATTGGTTTATTAATTGGTAGACATGCGAAAGATATGCTCGGTACATATGGTGAGATAGTAGGCGGTATCATTTTGGTTGGATTTGGATTATATCTCCTTTTTCCTATATAATTTTAAGGAGGGGGGCGTTATGAACGGGTTGTTGGAATGGTATGTTAAGTTTTTAACCTTCTTTCCTCGATGGCTAAGAAGACTTATAATTTGGGGTATTATTTTGCAAATTTCAATTTTAGGTTGGATGAAGTTAATTCGCGAATGGTAGGATGGTTCCTTTCTGTGCATAGTTTTGTTTGTACTATACTCATTGCGCTAAAAAATTACACATATAGAAAGGATGAGATGAATGACGAGATTGAAGCAAGTTTTTGGTATTATTATTAGTTTTTTTGTTTTTTGGTTTAGTATGCTCGGTGTACAAATGTTTGCTGAGTTTTTAGATATTGAGTCATTGAAGTTTGTTGCAGGAAAAACGGAGGCGGCGCGTGCCTTTTATTCTCCGTATCCATTTTTAATTGTTTTTCTTATTACGTTACTTTCTTTATATTTCTTTGTGATAAAGCTTGGTAAACCTAAAAAAGAGAAGTTACCTGCATTAGAGGAAAAAAAGGAAGAATTATAAAAAAAAATCCCCCGCTTTTTAGCGGGGGATTTTATGTCTGGGTGATGAAAGCGGCAAGAATGGTCGTGGCTTCGCGTTTTCCTGCGAGCCGCTGCCGCTTTTAGGTTGATATCTAGTTCCAGTGGCCAGCTCTTCGCATCTAAGAACCTCCCGCACGAAAGGTAAAAAGCACCTTTTGTGCGAGAGAACCTTAGCTGGTCAGCGCTAAACGGGCTACTTCCACTTTTAAACTGGCCTAACCAATTCAAATTGTTCTCCTAGTTTTGCGTAGTTGTGTCCTGCTAGGCGGCTTACTGGTTTTAGTCCTTCTGCATGGATGCGTCCATTTTCGTATAGGTGTTCTGCGACGTGGAAACGAACGACGCGTCCGATCAGTAGATCGCAAGCTGGTGAGTCTTCTGTTCCACCAAGAGGGATTGCGCGTTCTAGTATGCATTCCATTCGAATATTTGCCTCTTTTACACCTGGAACGGAGATGACATCACTTTCGATTGGTGTTAGTTTCGCTAGTTCAATTTCACTTTCATTTGGCGGAAGATTAGCTGCTGTTTCGTTAATTGCTCCTACGTAAGATTCATCAGAAATATGTACGACAAATTCACCTTTTTCAATTGCATTTCGGGAAGTGTCTTTTCTTTCTCCTGCTTTCCGTTGCACAGAAACGGAAATAAGTGGTGGGTTTGCAGCGACGATGTTGAAATAACTGTATGGTGCTCCGTTTAATACGCCTTCTTTTGTTACAGAAGTAACGAATGCGACAGGGCGTGGGATAATACTTCCTGTTAATAATTTGTAATTCTCTTTTTCTGTTTGTTCGTTTGGATTAATGGATAACATGTTTGAAATCCCCTTTCTGAATATGACGACTTATTGTTTGTTTACAAGATGCTAGTGGAAAACTCCTGCTGGAAAAATATTTTTTTGGTATTTTTGTAAATAGGCTAAAGACACATAAGCTCGGAAGAATTAGCATTAATATTTTGAAGTCATAAAATATGTTTGTCATTTATAAGCCAAATAAGGATTTAACTTATAAATGACAAACAAGGTTGGAACTAAGGTAAAGCGGAAGTTTTAGAAATGGAAGTGTTGCTAATTAAGAGAACGGTGGTAAAAAAAGTGTAGGACGTGATTCTTGAATTTTATTTTCATTATTTTCTTTAGTAGCTTGTCCTGTTTGTCTCGAGTTTTGTCCACCCTTTTTGGCAATCTGTCCACCTTGATTAGCATTTGTTCCTGCGTTTCCGCTGATCTGTCCATTTCGATCCGCTGTTATTGTAAAACCAGCCTTCCCGCCCTGGTTTGCAAGGTTATTGTTATTATCATTATAGTTGTAAATGTTGACATGGATGTGAATTTCAATTGGAAGGTCATCTTTGCTGAGTTTAAAGGAGGAGGCTGTTTCTGTCTTTGTGCTGTTGTTTTTATATTTTTGAGAACGACGGTTCGCCATAAGAATGTTCGCTCCTATCTTTTTTTCTGCTCAGCTTAAAGCTCATCTTCCGCTGGTGTTGAAATATTTTCGTCAGCGCTTTCTTCGCTGTCGGCAACACCTGCTTCAAATTCGCTTTTCTTGATTATATTTTCACTATCTTCTCTAGCCACTTGTCCCATTTGATTCGCATTCTGTCCGCCTTTTTTAGCTATTTGTCCACCTTGACTTACGTTTGTTCCACCTTTTCCGCTAATTTGTCCACCGCCAGACGCTGTTAATTCGAGACCAGCTTGTCCACCTTGATTAGCAAGATTATTATTGTTTTTATTCTTATTTTTGTTTTTAGCTTTTGCTTTTACTTTGCTTTCATTATCATTTTCGTTAGTTGGATCCATGTCTTCTTCTAGAAGTTTTTTATCATGGTTTTTCATAAGATTTTTCCCTCCTATTATATTTACTACTAAATAACATATGTTTGGTTTTTTAGTGTGACTGGGGGTTGTCCTATGAATTGGAATTTAAAAATTTCTTCAATGAGAAGAGGTGGATTTTTCTAATAAAAAATTATAAGTGTAAGTAATGATAAAATCCCCCAAGTTGCTTTCTTGGGGGATTAAGAGTTTAACGAGACATATTAAAGTAAAACGTATGCGCCAGGTCCGATTAAAGCTACACCAATCGCAACGGCAATTAACATTAAGTTATATTCATATCCGTTTTGGGTTACCCAGTAACCATTTTTTCCATGAACAGTGAAGATTGCCATTAGCATTGTACCAACGATAAATAATGAACCAACTGCAGTGAAAATACCTGATGCGAATAAGAAGCCGCCTAATAATTCAGTTGCGCCAGCCATAAATGCCATGAATACACCAGGGCGTAAACCGATTGATTCCATCCAGCCGCCTGTTCCTTTTAAACCGTAACCGCCGAACCAACCAAATAATTTTTGAGCACCATGACCCATGAATGTAATACCTATAATAAGACGAATAATAAGAAGACCGAAATCCATCATTTTTAAAAACCTCCTAAAAGTTATTAACTTACCTTATGTAAGTAATGATAAAATAGTTACTTACTTTAGTCAAGCGGATTTCGAAAAAAGTTTGAAATTAATTTTACAAATTAGCGACAAAAAATAAAATGTAGTAAAGACCTCTAGACAAGTTGGGTAAAAAAAGAGAAAATATAAGTAGAAGTTAACTTCTTATTGTTATTCAGACAATCAGAATTGACTGGAATTTTGTGAGGCGCTACAATAAGAGTCTATTAGTAATGACGTAATTTATTTCGAAAGCGTTTTTACAGTATAATATTCGAAGTATGAGGTCTTACGTTTATTTCGATCTTTAATAGAGATTGCCCTATAAACTTTTAGGTAAATTATAAGGAGGACTATCCTATGTTTAAAAAATTATTCGGTCTTGGTTCAAAAACAAATGAAGAAACAATCGTAGCTCCATTAACTGGAGCAGTGAAAAATATTGAAGAAGTACCAGATCCAGTATTCGCAGGTCGTATGATGGGTGACGGTGTTGCAATCGATCCTACTGAAGGTGTAGTTGTATCTCCAGTTGATGGTGAAATCGTACAATTATTCCACACAAAACACGCTATCGGAATTAAAGCGAAAAACGGTACAGAAATTTTAATCCACGTTGGATTAGAAACTGTAAAAATGGAAGGTGAAGGTTTCGAAGCTCACGTTTCTGAAGGCCAAGCTGTAAAAGCTGGAGATAAATTAATCTCATTCGACTTAGAATTAATTCGTGAAAAAGCGAAAAGCACAATTACTCCAATCGTTATTACAAACACAGATGCAGCTGAGTCTATTAAGACAACTGTAGGTGTAACAGCTACAAAAGGTTCAACAGAAGTAATGAAAGTTACAATGAAATAATTATTGTAAAAGAGGAGTCCGTTTCGTATGAAATGGATTCCTTATTTTGTTTTGTAGTACGCTTGCTATGTATGTTAAAATACTCTAGGCACTTGGAAATAGGGTTTCACATATATGTGGATAAGGCGCATTTTTCTTAGAAAAAATATAAGAGAAATGCGTCTTTTGTATATTCACATTTCTTTTTTTCTATTCTTATGTACGTTATGATGAAAGGTAGGAAAAAGAAGAAAAGGGGTGGGTTTGGATGAAACGAGTGTTATTTATTTGTACTGGAAATACATGCCGTAGCCCGATGGCTGAGGTGTTACTTCGTCATTATGGAGAAGGTAAGTTTGAAGTGCAATCTGCTGGTGTTTTCGCCTATCCTGGTAGTGATGCGTCGATATATGCAAAGGAAGCTTTAGCTGAAAAGGGAATTGCAATCAATCATGCTTCGCAGCAGGTAAATGAAGCTTTAATTGATTGGGCAGATATTGTAGTAACAATGACGGAAAACCATAAGCAAATTGTACTTGGGCATTATCCGAGTGTTGAAAAGAAAGTAGATACATTATATGGAGTAACTGAGGGGATAAGTAGGGATATTTCAGATCCGTTTGGCGGGGCACTTTCTATTTATAAAGAAACGTTAGAAGAGATGGAAAAACTTGTACAAACTTTACTGAAAAAACATTCAGAGGGTTGATGTTTCGTGTATAATACGATATTGGAGATCACTTCGTTCCATTAAGGTAACGAGTGAGAAATGAAGATAATTGATTGAAACTTTGGAGGGGTAAAAATGAAAGTAGTAGTAGCATCTGATCACGGCGGTATGAATATCCGTAAAGAACTTGTAAGTTTATTAGAAGAGTTAAATATTGAATATATTGATTTAGGTTGTGAATGTGAAGCTGGTTCTGTTGATTACCCTGATTTTGCGTTTCCAGCAGCGGAAATGGTAGCGAATGGCGAAGTAGATCGTGGTATTTTAGTTTGTGGGACAGGCATCGGTATGTCAATCGCAGCAAACAAAGTAAATGGTATTCGTTGTGCATTAGTTCATGATACTTTCAGTGCGAAAGCAACGAGAGAGCATAATGATACGAACATGCTAGCAATGGGCGAGCGTGTAATTGGTGCGGGTCTAGCACGTGACATCGCAAAAATTTGGTTAACAACTGACTATGAAGGTGGTCGTCACGAAAACCGCGTAGGAAAAATTAAAACATACGAAACAAAGTAATAGATTCTAACTAGAAGCAGTATGAAATATAATTTGGTGAACCAACCTGTGAAAGGAAGAGGCGTAATGACAGAAATCGTAAAGGTAAGAGAACAGTTACAAATATCGCTTTCTGATTTCCAAGAACAAGCTTCATTACAAAGTGGTCAAATTTTTGTAGTGGGGTGTAGCACGAGCGAAGTGCTAGGAGAAAGAATTGGAACATCAGGAACGATGGAAGTAGCAGAGGCGATTTTTTCTGAGTTAAAACAATTTCAAGAACAAACAGGTATTGAGTTGGCGTTTCAATGTTGTGAGCATTTAAACCGTGCTTTAGTAGTTGAGAGAGAGTTGGCGATGAAATATCAATTTGAAATTGTAACAGTTACGCCTGTTAGATCAGCAGGTGGTGCATTAGCAACATATGCTTATCACAATTTGAAAGATCCGGTAGTAATCGAGTTTGTTAAAGCAGATGCAGGAATGGATATTGGTGATACATTTATCGGTATGCATTTAAAGCATGTAGCTGTTCCGGTTCGTACAAGTGTGAAGGAAATTGGAAGTGCACATGTAACGATGGCAACGACACGTGGAAAACTAATTGGTGGAGCACGTGCTGTTTATGCGGCGAAGGAAGAGAGTATCTCTTGCCGTTAGACATGAAAAATTATAAAGTCGCATAATAGCTTTATATCGAAAGATAAAAGGTATGTAGTCTGACTTTATAATAGAAGAAAGAAAAGACCGATTTTCGGTCTTTTTTTTCTTTTATGATATAGAAAGTCATGTTAGAATGTAGTTGAAAACATGAAGGTTCGAAAGAATTACAACCTGAATTTTCGTTTTTTCTGAATAAATGAGAAAAAACTATTGGGAATCGATGTAATTCGTTCAGAAAAGGGGGATTTTGGTGGATCATTTAAAACGTCAAGATGAAAAGGTATTTGCTGCAATTGAGGCAGAACTAGGAAGACAGCGTTCAAAGATTGAGTTAATTGCTTCGGAAAACTTCGTAAGTGAAGCAGTAATGGAGGCGCAAGGTTCTGTTTTAACGAATAAGTATGCTGAGGGATATCCTGGAAAACGTTACTATGGTGGCTGTGAGCACGTAGACGTAGTGGAAGATATCGCACGTGATCGCGCGAAAGAAATTTTTGGCGCAGAGCATGTAAATGTTCAACCGCATTCTGGTGCACAAGCGAACATGGCAGTATACTTCACGATTTTAGAGCAAGGCGATACAGTACTTGGTATGAATTTATCTCATGGTGGTCACTTAACACACGGAAGCCCTGTTAACTTCAGTGGAGTACAATATAATTTCGTAGAATATGGCGTGGATGCTGAATCTCACCGTATTAATTACGATGATGTATTAGCAAAAGCGAAAGAACATAAACCAAAATTAATCGTTGCAGGTGCAAGTGCATATCCTCGTGTTATCGATTTCAAACGATTCCGTGAGATTGCAGATGAAGTGGGTGCATACTTTATGGTTGATATGGCACATATCGCTGGTTTAGTAGCTGCTGGTTTACATCCAAACCCAGTACCACATGCACATTTCGTTACAACGACAACACATAAAACATTACGTGGCCCACGTGGTGGTATGATTTTATGTGAAGAGCAATTTGCAAAACAAATTGATAAATCAATCTTCCCTGGTATTCAAGGTGGTCCACTTATGCATGTAATCGCTGCAAAAGCTGTTGCATTTGGTGAGACACTACAAGATGATTTTAAAACATATGCACAAAATATCATTAATAATGCGAACCGCTTAGCTGAAGGTCTTCAAAAAGAAGGACTTACACTTGTTTCTGGTGGAACAGACAATCATTTAATCCTGATTGATGTTCGTAACTTAGAAATCACAGGTAAAGTAGCAGAGCACGTATTAGATGAAGTTGGTATTACAGTGAACAAAAACACAATTCCATTTGAAACAGCAAGCCCATTTGTAACAAGCGGTGTACGTATCGGTACGGCAGCTGTAACATCTCGTGGTTTCGGTTTAGAAGAGATGGATGAAATTGCGTCACTTATTGCTTACACATTAAAAAATCATGAAAATGAAGCTGCATTAGAAGAAGCAAGTAAGCGTGTAGAAGCGTTAACGAGCAAATTCCCAATGTACACAGACCTATAATAGATTAAAGAAGACTGCTGAGACGTAATTGTTTTGGCAGTTTTTTTTTGGACATATATTGCTCTTTAAGTATGTATACAAAGGATGAATAAATTTTGGCGATATAATGAAGGATACAGCTCCCATAATTGGTAAAGATACTAGATAGATTCATCGTAAAATCATGATTTTGCCAAATTTGCCCTTGAATATTAGTAGCGTTTTCTTTACAATCGTAAATAGTGTAAAAAAGCGTGTAAACGCATGAATATCATCTAAAGGAGAGATTCACATGGGAAAACTGTATGTATTTGATCACCCGTTAATTCAACATAAGATTACATATATTCGCGATAAGAATACAGGTACGAAAGATTTTCGTGAATTAGTGGACGAAGTAGCAAGTTTAATGGCTTTCGAAATTACTCGCGATCTTCCACTTAAAGACATTGAAATTGAAACACCTGTAAGCAAAGCGACAACAAAAGTGATCGCTGGTAAAAAGCTTGGTTTAATTCCGATTTTACGTGCAGGTTTAGGAATGGTTGATGGAATTCTGAAATTAATTCCAGCAGCAAAAGTAGGACACGTTGGTTTATACCGTGACCCTAAAACATTGCAACCGGTAGAATACTATGTGAAACTTCCAACGGATGTAGAAGAGCGTGACTTTATCGTACTAGATCCGATGCTAGCAACAGGTGGTTCTGCAGCTGAAGCAATTAACTCTCTGAAAAAGCGCGGTGCAAAACAAATTAAATTAATGTGTATCGTTGCAGCTCCAGAAGGAGTAAAAGTAGTACAAGAAGAACATCCTGATGTTGATATTTATGTAGCAGCATTAGATGAGAAATTAAATGACCACGGATATGTAGTACCAGGTCTTGGTGATGCTGGTGACCGTTTATTCGGAACGAAGTAAGACAACTGACGAGAGGGGATTCCCCTCTCGTTTTTTTTGTGTGTTCCGAGTAAGTAGGGGAGGGAGATAAATATACAGGTTATATACAACATAAGTAGTATACACATCACATATAATATAGAAGTCTTACGTCTAGCAAACACTATATATGGAAGGGAAGCGTTATATTTTAAAAATATAATAGTGACAAACTTGTGAACATTCTCTTCTATTATAAATAGAAAACTGTTAGAAATTGCATATCCATAACCAGTATTTAGAAGGGTAACGTTTTCATTTTTGGGAGGAAATACCTGATACTCAAATTTTTTGATTTTTTACGATTTCTCGTTGACACTGTTAATACCCTATTGTATGCTAACAACGGGGATAGATGGTAGGGCTTTCAGTGACAAAAATACATCTATTCCGTGACGAAAATGTAAACTTTTTATTTTGTATAGGATTTATGCAAAAAAATGAGTTATTATTAACACATCGTGAATGAGGGTTACATATTGGAGGGATGAATCCTTGCAAAAAAACGATCGCAGCCATATAAAAGCTTATGCTTTAATGTCAGGTATTCTTGCTCAGTTAGTCGGTTCTATTCTTATTGGGATCTTTGGTGGGCAGTGGATTGATAATCAGGTTGGAACGTTTCCATTGTTTCTTATTATAGGGTTATTACTCGGATTAGGAACAGGGATATACGCAATGATTCGACTCATTCGACATTACTATTCGGGAGAGCAATGATGATAGACGTACATGGACTTGTCCAAAGACAAAAGAAATATATGTACTACTTGCTTGCGCTTCTAGTGCTAGGATGGGGATTCACCTCTTACAAGGATGTATTTCTTGGGCTGATTATCGGAACGATTTTCAGTTTTCTTAGTTTGCGCATCATTGCACGTAGAACAGACAAGCTGTTGGATCGCGTAACAAATGGAGAAAACGTGAAGTTTAAGGCGACAGCGGTAAGTACATATTCAAGATTCGCCACGATTGGGTTATTAATTTTATTTGCAGCCAAATATCAAGAGTTAATTGCGATGTGGGGCCTAGGTGTAGGATTGCTGACAGGATACCTTGTCATGATCATAGATTTTCTTTATTTAGAGTATAAGAGCAGGGAAGAGAGGTGAATTACTAGTGGAACACGGTAAATTAGTTGAATTTCTAGGTTTAACGTTCGATTTGTCATCAGTTATGATGGTTACTGTAGCAGCAGTTATTGTTTTCTTAATCGCTGTTATCGGAACTCGCAGTTTAGCCCTTCGCCCAACCGGGATGCAAAACTTCATGGAATGGGTGTTTGACTTCGTGAAAGGGATTATCAATAGTACGATGGACTGGAAAACAGGTGGACGTTTCTTAACGCTTGGCGTTACGCTTATCATGTTTATCATCGTATCGAACTTCCTTGGTTTACCATTCATGTATTCAACAGTTGAGGCTGGCGAACATATTGCATGGTGGAGATCACCAACGTCTGATCCAGCAGTTACATTAACATTAGCCGTGATGGTAGTTACCCTCACCCATTATTATGGAATTAAGATGAAGGGTACGAAAGAATACGTAAAAGGTTATTTCCAACCTATGAAATTCTTATTCCCATTAAAGGTTATTGAGGAGTTTGCGAACACATTAACGTTAGGTCTTCGTTTATTCGGTAACATTTATGCAGGTGAGATCTTATTAGGATTACTTGCTAAGTTAGGCGGGACGACAGTCCTTGGAGCATTAGGTGCGCTTGTACCAATGTTAGCATGGATGGGATTCAGTGTATTCGTTGGATCAATCCAGTCATTTATTTTCGTTATGTTAACGATGGTTTATATGGCTCATAAAGTAAGCCATGACCATTAATATAATTTAAGTAAGAAAAAAATATTTTTTTATAATACAAAGGAGGACAAATTAAATGAGTTTAGGTGTAATCGCAGCTGCAATTGCAATTGGTTTATCAGCATTAGGTGCAGGTATTGGTAACGGTCTTATCGTATCACGTACAATCGAAGGTGTTGCTCGTCAACCAGAATTAAAAGGCGCACTTCAAACAATTATGTTCATCGGGGTTGCTTTAGTTGAGGCACTTCCAATCATCGGTGTAGTTATTGCATTCATCGTAATGAACAAATAAGGGAGACTCCCCTTACATAGATGGCGAAGAGTGTTTTTCCGAACTTTCTTCGCCATTGCTTTATGGATGAAACGTATGTCTTTTTTTTTCATATGATCAATTTAGATATTTTGAAGGGAGTGAATCCTTGTGCCAACTTTATTATTAGGGGCTGCCATTCCATTTGGAACGATTGCTTATACATTGTTCATTTTCTTACTTCTATTAGTAATGCTACGCAAATTTGCGTGGGGTCCTTTAATGGGAATTATGAAAGAACGTGAAGAGCATGTTACTAATGAAATCGACGCTGCAGAAAGAAGTAACGCTGAAGCGAAGAAATTAGTAGAAGAACAACGTGAAATGTTAAAACAATCGCGTGTTGAAGCACAAGAGTTAATCGAAAGAGCGAAAAAACAAGCTGTAGATCAAAAAGATGTTATTGTTGCTGCTGCGAAAGAAGAAGCAGAATCAATTAAAGCATCTGCTGTACAAGAAATTCAACGCGAAAAAGAGCAAGCGATTGCTGCTTTACAAGAACAAGTGGCTTCTTTATCTGTTCAAATTGCTTCTAAAGTAATTGAAAAAGAGTTAAAAGAAGAAGATCAAGTTAAGTTAATTCGCGATTATATTAAAGAAGTAGGAGAAGCGCGATGAGCAATGGGATTGTAGCAAAACGTTATGCTGTCGCTCTTTTTAAAATTGCAAAAGAAAAACACGTATTAGAAATGTTTGAAGAGGAATTACGCCTTGTACAAAACGTTTATGTAAAGAACGGAGAACTACATAGCTTTTTAACGCAACCGAACATTTCAAAGGAACAAAAGAAAACGTTTCTTGCAAACGTATTCGGATCTGTTTCTGAATCTATTTTAAATACGTTATATATTTTAATTGATAACAAACGCATTGATATCTTACCTGAAATTGCAGATGAATACGTTGTTCTTGCTAATGAAGAACGTAACGTAGCGGATGCAACTGTATATTCTACTCGTCTTCTATCAGAGGAAGAGAAGCTTAACATTGCAGAAGCATTTGCAAAGAGAACGGGAAAAGATGCAATTCGCGTAAAAAATGTTGTAGATGAAGATTTACTAGGCGGCATTAAAGTACGTATTGGAAATCGCATTTATGATGGAAGTTTACAAGGAAAATTAGCACGTATTCAGCGTGAATTAATGAAGAATAGATAGGGGTGAAGCACATGAGCATCAGAGCTGAAGAAATTAGCGCACTGATAAAGCAACAAATCGAGAACTATCAGTCTGAAATCGAAGTTAGTGATGTTGGTACAGTTATCCAAGTTGGTGACGGTATTGCGCGTGCTCATGGTCTTGATAACGTTATGGCTGGTGAACTTGTAGAGTTCTCTAACGGCGTTATGGGACTAGCACAAAACTTAGAGGAAAACAACGTAGGTATTATCATTTTAGGACCTTACACAGAAATCCGTGAAGGTGACGAAGTTCGTCGTACTGGTCGCATCATGCAAGTACCAGTAGGAAAAGAACTAATCGGTCGTGTTGTAAACCCATTAGGTCAACCAGTTGATGGTTTAGGCCCAATCAATACAACAAACACTCGTCCAATCGAAAGTCCAGCACCAGGTGTAATGGATCGTAAATCTGTTCATGAGCCACTTCAAACAGGTATTAAAGCGATCGATGCTCTTGTACCAATTGGCCGTGGTCAACGTGAGTTAATCATTGGTGACCGTCAAACAGGTAAAACAGCAGTTGCACTTGATACAATCATTAACCAAAAAGATGAAGATATGATTTGTATCTATGTAGCTATCGGACAAAAAGAATCAACTGTACGTAACGTAGTAGAAACACTACGTAAGCACGGTGCATTAGATTACACAATCGTTGTAACTGCATCAGCTTCTCAACCAGCTCCATTATTATACTTAGCTGCTTATGCTGGTGTAACAATGGGTGAAGAGTTCATGTACAATGGTAAACACGTATTAGTAGTATATGATGACTTATCAAAACAAGCAGCGGCTTACCGTGAGCTTTCATTACTATTACGTCGTCCTCCAGGTCGTGAAGCATATCCAGGGGATGTATTCTACCTACATTCTCGCTTATTAGAGCGTGCAGCAAAATTAAGTGATGCAAGAGGCGGCGGTTCTTTAACTGCACTACCTTTCATCGAAACACAAGCAGGGGACGTATCAGCTTACATCCCAACAAACGTAATTTCTATTACGGATGGACAAATCTTCTTACAATCTGACCTATTCTTCTCTGGCGTACGTCCAGCGATCGATGCGGGTACTTCTGTATCTCGTGTAGGTGGATCTGCTCAGATTAAAGCAATGAGTAAAGTATCAGGTACACTTCGTCTTGACCTTGCATCTTACCGTGAGTTAGAAGCGTTCGCTCAGTTCGGTTCTGACCTGGATAAAGCAACTCAAGCGAAACTAAACCGTGGTGCTCGTACTGTTGAGGTATTAAAACAAGGATTACACAAACCGTTACGTGTAGAGAAACAAGTTATCATTCTTTATGCTTTAACACGTGGATTCCTAGATGATATCCCAGTAGTAGATATCACTCGTTTCGAAGAAGAATTCCATGCTTGGTTAGATTCTAATGCGACTGACTTATTAGAAGAAATCCGCACAACTAAGAAACTTGCGGATGACGACAAATTTGCAGCAGCTATTAATGGATTTAAAAAAGTATTCGTAGCTTCTGAATAATAAAAGCGGAAGCGGCTCGTTCAAGCCGCTGGAGCTAGATAATATATAAAAGGCATCTCAAGTTTTGAGATTGCTGACGGTTATGTAAAGGAAAAGAGTAGGTGCACCTATTCTTTTCCTTCAATCATGAGCAAGAATATCTTGCAACGTAGATTAGGAAGAGAATTCTTACTAATCGTGCCAACTTCCGGAAAAAAGGTGGTGAAAACCTGTGGCATCTTTACGCGATATAAAAGCGAAGATTAACTCGACAAAGAAAACGAGTCAAATTACGAAAGCGATGGAGATGGTATCTGCATCTAAGTTAAACCGTGCAGAGCAAAATGCTAAATCTTTCGTTCCGTATATGGAAAAGATTCAAGAAGTAGTAGCGAGCATTGCGCAAGGAAGTAAAGGAATTAATCATCCGATGCTAAATGCGCGTCCTGTAAAGCGTACAGGATACATCGTTATTACATCTGATCGCGGACTAGCAGGTGGTTATAACAGTAACGTATTACGTACAGTGAGTAACGTAATTCGTGAACGTCATAATATGGACTCAAACCAATATTCAATTATTGTGCTTGGCCGACTAGGACGTGATTATTTAAAACGTCGCGGCTTTAACATCATTGATGAAGTAGTTGGATTATCTGACCACCCATCATTTACTGATATTAAAGACCTTGCTTCTCGAGCAATTGCGATGTTCGCAGATGGTGCTTATGATGAGCTGTATATTTACTACAACCATTACGTAAGTAAAATTTCACAAGAAGTAACGGAAAATAAAATTTTACCGCTTACTGATGTGGCGTCTGACAAACCGACGACAGCTTATGAATTCGAACCTTCTGAAGAAGAGATTTTAAAAGTACTATTGCCACAATACGCAGAAAGCTTAGTGTACGGTGCATTACTAGACGGTAAAGCAAGTGAACACGCAGCGCGTATGACAGCAATGAAGAGTGCTACAGACAATGCAATGGAAGTTATCGATTCACTTACACTTTCATTCAACCGTGCGCGTCAGGCAGCGATTACGCAAGAAATTACGGAAATCGTTGGTGGAGCAGCAGCGTTAGAGTAGTAATAAAAAGTGGAAGCGGCTCGTCCAGAACAGGAGGGCATTGGAGCTCCTGACAAAGAGGCGCTTTTTGCCTCGTAGGAAGGCGCGAAATGACCGACTGTTCTAGCCGCTGGAACTAGATTCAATAAAAAGTGGAAGCGACTCTTTCAAAAGAGTCGCGTAAGCTATAAACCAATAAAAAATTAAAAGCTAACTGCTCGTAGCAAGTTGGCTAATTAAAAGAAAGCTAGGAGGGAACCCGATGAATAAAGGGCGCGTTACGCAAATCATGGGTCCGGTTGTAGACGTTAAGTTTGATGGCGGAAAGCTACCAGAAATCTACAACGCCCTTACGGTAAAACAAAGCAACGAAAACGGAACAAGCATTAACTTAACATTTGAAGTTGCACTTCATTTAGGTGATGATACAGTTCGTACAGTTGCAATGTCTTCCACAGACGGACTTGTTCGTGGTACAGAAGTAGAAGATACTGGTAAAGCAATCTCTGTACCAGTTGGTGATGCAACACTTGGTCGCGTATTTAACGTATTAGGTGATGCAATTGACTTAGATGGTGAGGTTCCTGCCGATGTACGTCGTGATCCAATTCACCGTCAAGCACCTGCATTCGAAGAATTATCTACTAAAGTAGAAATTCTTGAAACTGGTATTAAAGTAGTAGACTTACTTGCTCCTTACATTAAGGGTGGTAAGATCGGTCTATTCGGTGGTGCCGGTGTAGGTAAAACGGTATTAATTCAGGAATTAATTAATAACATCGCACAAGAACACGGTGGTATCTCTGTATTCGCTGGTGTAGGTGAGCGTACTCGTGAGGGTAACGATTTATACCACGAAATGAGCGATTCTGGCGTAATTAAGAAAACTGCGATGGTATTCGGACAAATGAACGAGCCACCTGGAGCACGTCAACGTGTTGCATTAACAGGTTTAACAATGGCTGAACATTTCCGTGATGAGCAAGGACAAGACGTACTTCTGTTCATCGATAATATCTTCCGTTTCACGCAAGCAGGTTCTGAAGTATCTGCCCTTCTTGGTCGTATGCCATCTGCGGTAGGTTACCAACCGACACTTGCAACAGAAATGGGTCAATTACAAGAGCGTATTACATCTACAAATAAAGGATCTATCACGTCTATCCAAGCGGTATATGTACCAGCCGATGACTATACGGATCCAGCACCAGCTACAACGTTCGCTCACTTAGATGCAACAACAAACTTAGAGCGTCGTTTAACACAAATGGGTATTTACCCAGCCGTAGATCCATTAGCATCTACATCTCGTGCACTTTCTCCAGAAATCGTAGGAGAAGAGCATTATGAAGTGGCTCGTCAAGTACAGCAAACTTTACAACGTTACAAAGAGCTTCAAGATATCATCGCTATCTTAGGTATGGATGAGTTATCTGAAGAAGATAAGTTAGTTGTACATCGTGCTCGTCGTATTCAATTCTTCTTATCTCAAAACTTCCACGTAGCTGAGCAGTTTACAGGTCAAAAAGGTTCTTACGTACCTGTAAAAAATACAGTTAGTGGTTTCAAAGAAATTCTAGAAGGAAAATATGATGACCTTCCAGAAGATGCATTCCGTCTTGTAGGTGGCATTGAAGAAGTTATTGAAAACGCGAAGAAAATGATGGCGTAAGGCCTTAGGAGGGACGAAGTATGAAGACATTTCCAGTCAGTATTGTAACTCCTGATGGACCGGTTTACGAAAAAGAAGTAGAGATGGTAAGTGTAAAAGCAGAGAGTGGGGAAATGGGGATCTTACCAGGTCACATTCCAACTGTTGCACCATTAAAAATTAGTGCAGTTCGTCTGAAAAACGGTGGACACACTGATTATGTAGCAGTAAGTGGTGGCTTTATCGAAGTTCGTCCAGATAAAGTAACTGTATTATCATCATCTGCTGAAGAAGCAAACCATATCGATATCCATCGTGCAAATGAAGCGAAGCGTCGCGCTGAGCAACGTATGCAAGATAAACAAGCACATGTTGACTTTAGACGTGCAGAAATGGCATTACAACGTGCCGTGAACCGTTTAAACGTTTCTGATATGAAATAAAAAATCCGTAAAGGCTTTGCCTTTACGGATTTTTTGTGTAGTTTATGGATAATTTTACAAAAATGGTATAATTATATTGATGCTTGTATAAGTAGAGAATGTACAACAATTTATAAAGGAGATGAATAAATGATTGGTGAAATGAAACGAGAAGCATTGCACTCTTTAAAAGGAAAATGGGGACTAGGTGTTGGATCAACGATTTTATATCATATTATAAGTTACGTCGTTTCAATGGCTATAATGCTTATACTATTAATCCCAGGAGTTATAATATTTCTTTTAGCGTCTATTTCAATCGGTTCAATTGGAGAAGAAGCGATGGAAATTGGAGCTGTGATTACGTTTGGAATTTTTTATTGTCTTATAATAATTTTAAGTTATGCAGCTTATGGTATTACCTCATACGGTTATACGAATGTGTTTCTACAAATAAGTAAACGAGAAGATGCTAGAGTGGATTATTTGTTTGAAGGATTTCGTGGTTTTAAAAGAATGATGAAAACAATGTGGGCTATGGTTGCAATTTTGTTATATACAGGTGCATGGGTACCGATGTTAGGAATGATTGTGTTTGGGACATTAGGTTTTTTTGATGAGAATGCAAATCCATCGTTCATAATCGTTTTCTTTGTTTTATTAGCTATTTCGTTTATTGTAATGGCTATTCTGTATTTTTCATATTCGATGACATATTATGTGATGGTTGAAAAACCAGAATATAGTGTTTCACAGGCAATGAAAGAAAGTAAGCATCTTATGAAGGGACATAAGTTAGATTTATTCCTTTTATGGCTGAGCTTTATAGGTTGGGCGATTTTATCGATTCTTACACTTGGAATAGGTTTTCTTTGGCTTAGTCCGTACGTGAGCACAACGACAGCACATTTTTATCGCTATCTTTCAAAAGATGAATTGTAGTAGGAACATGCTATACTAATAGAATTATTACGTATAGGAGGAAAATTATGATTAGTGATTTAAAAGGAGAAGCGCTAGATTCATTAGAAGGGAAATGGGGATTAGCTGTCGGGGCAACATTACTGATTTCGATTCTTATTTCAGTGTTTAGTTTTAGTGTTGATTTCATTTTCTCTCAGGTTTGGAATTGGAAAGAAGTAAATGGCTCACTTTCAGTAGACATTATTACAATATTGGTGGTAGGTCCATTAACGCTAGGTGGTTATTATTTAGGACTGCATATCATTCGTGATGAGGAAGCGCGTATTGGGCATGTATTCAGATGGTTTACAGAAGGAAGTAAGTTTATCAAGGCATTTTTATTATATATAGTAGTAAACATTTATATTTTCTTATGGTTTTTACTATTTATTATTCCAGGCATTATTAAATCATTTTCTTATGCGATGACTTACTTTATTATAAATGATCATCCTGAGTATTCTATAAATCAAGCTATTACAGAGAGTCGTCGTATGATGGATGGACATAAGATGGAGTATTTCATTTTATGTTTAAGTTTTATTGGTTGGTTTATATTAAGTTGTATTACACTAGGAATTGGATTCCTATGGCTAATTCCATATTTTTATACGACGTCAGCAGCTTTTTATGAAGAAATTGCAGAGGAATATTACGAAAAAAAAATTCCGACATTATAAAAACACCCAGTATGAGCTATTGGTTCATACTGGGTGTTTTTTGTAGAAATTTTATAAATTGATGACTAGTAAGTGGTTTACTGAAATAGTAACCTTGCATATATTTACAGTTGTTCTTTTGTAGAAACTTAAGCTGTTTTTCTGTTTCAATTCCTTCGGCAACGACAGAAAGGTTTAAAGTATTTGCAAGGGAAAGGATGGTGGAAACGATAGCTCGCTCTTCCGGCCGATGATCGGCTAGTTGTGTAAATTCTCTCGGTACTTTTAATGTATCGATAGGGAAAATTGATAAATAAGCGAGAGAAGAATAGCCGGTACCGAAGTCATCAATGGACGTTTGAATACCATATTCCTTTAATTGTTTTAGTCTTGATAATGTTTCTTTTTCATCAATCATTGCAATTCGTTCTGTTAACTCAAGTGTTACATACCTTGGATTGACGTTAACGTCTGTTATTATTTGTGAAATGTTCTCGATTAAATTATCTTGCTGGAACTCTTTTGCTGATAAGTTCACACTTATTCTTAAATCTGTGTAGCCGAAAGTATGCCATATTTTTAACTGGCGACAAGATTCTTTTAATACCCAATGACCGAGTGGAATGACTTGTGGAGTCTCTTCTACAATTGGAATGAATTCACATGGCGGAATGTCACCTAGGAGCGGGTGTTTCCAGCGTATTAATGCTTCAGAGCCAATAATCTTTTTCGTCGTAATATCGATTTGTGGTTGATAGACGAGATAAAATTCTTTGTTTACTAAAGCGAGTGGTAAATCTTTTTCAATTCGAGCCTTTCGTTCCATTTTTTTATACAATTCTTTCGTGTACAGAGAGCTACCGTTTTTTCCTTTATTTTTTGCTTCGTACATGGCCATATCAGCATGCTGTAAAATGGACAATGGATCTTCACCTGCTTCAGGATATATTGCAATTCCGATGCTCGGTGAGATTTGTAAATGCTGATTTTCAATTTCGAATGGTTCGTTCATGGCTGCTACAATCGTATCAGCTATTTTTTGTACATCTGGTCTTTTTCTATAATTTTCGATAAGGATTGTGAACTCATCCCCAGCTAGCCGGGCAAGCTTCATATTTGGTGTCGATATTCTTTCGAGTCTTTTTGCTACTGCAATTAATAGAAGGTCTCCAACCCTATGACCGAGGGTGTCATTAATAACCTTAAAGCGGTCTAGGTCGAGAAACATAACAGCAAAAGGCCTTTTTGATATTTCGGATCGAGCAATTGCTTGTTCTACATATTGATGAAATGCGCGGCGATTTGCAAGCTCTGTTAACGTATCATGATATGCTAGAAAATTAATTTGTTCTTGTTGTTGTTTGCTTTCCGTAATATCTTTAATCATTAAATAAACCCCAGAAATATGATTCTTTAAAAAGATAGGAACAGCTGTAACATGCAAGTAGTAAATATCTCTATTTTTATGATATGCCCGTATTTCTAAAGAAATAGATTTCCCCTTTTTTACGCGATGAAAGGCATTAATGATTTCTTCCAAATCTTCTTCATACATAAGTGAATAGTAAGGTTGATTTAATAATTCATTCGTTTGATAACCGAGCAAAGTAGTACCAGCGTTATTCACTTTAAGAAAGTTACCGTACAGATCGAGTGTGAAGATTGGATCTGGATGATGCTCGTATAAAGATTTAAACATTTGTTGGTTATGATATAGTTCATTTTTTTGATCTACTAAATCTTCTGTACGTAGTTCAATTTGTTTTTCGAGTTCTAAGTTGAATTGCATTTGGGCTAGCAATAATATTTTATTTTGTTTTCTAACTAAACTATGGCGTATGAGAACGAAGGAGAAAGTTATCATAAGTCCAATTACTACAATAGGTGCAAAAACGTATTCAACTAATATAAAAACAATAAGCATGACTACAGAAATATAAGGTAATGATAATCTGATTGATTCCCCAAGTTTAGGTGTTAATAGTACTTGCTCTTGTTTTTCAGGTTCTTTTGTATGCAGAATACAGGCGATTGCTACTAGTACTAAAGTTATTTGATAGAGAGGGGTAACTGTAAACATAGAATACTCGGGTGTGAAGTATTTGATATAAGCATAAATCGCGTCTGTAGTAGCATATAAAATTAAAGCACTGCCAAGAAGCGCACCAACTTTTTTGGGTAATAAGGATAATGGCTTGAATAACAGATTGATTCCTATGAGAAGAAAGAGTAAATCAGCCATTGGATAGATAAGTTGAACGAATATGTCGACATAGGATGTTGTAAAAACGTGAATGGTTCGTTCAATAAGTAAGTAGTAGCTTAAAGTAAATTGGGCTGTAACGATGATACAAATGTCACATATCATAAAAAGCTTTTCTAATAAATCTCGGTTATAAATGATTTCATATAGAAAGGCAAATGCAAAGCTAATTAAAAAAAGTAGGTAAAAAAAATCGGACGGATCAACGAATGTATAGTAGTCCTTTAAAATTAAACGTTGATAGGCAACAATGATATCACCAATGAAATAAGAGAGGGTTCCCACAGATAATATGGTCCAAAATAAACGAGGTAACCCTTCTTTCATGTTTGAAAAATAAAGTATATAACTACAAGCAATAATATCAATGAATAGTGTACTCATCCCAATTAATACTTGAAAAGGAAATGAGTATTCATATAGAAAAGGCATTGCCACGTAATGAATTACTGTAGACAACAATATAATGCTTATAAGAATACTTACATGTGTTTGTTTTTTCATTTTATCTCACCCACGGTATATACATATAAATTCCTCTTTTTATTTTTTATTGTTTCTTGAAAAACATATATAATTTCTATACTTATTTTGCACAGGTATAGCGAGTTATAAAAATAGATTTTAATAATTCTCGTTTCTGTCCCCAACATATCGACATAGGAATTTGAAGTTTGCTATAATGATTAAAATAGTTGCATTATTTAGAAAAATTTAAAAATAATAATTGCTGCAACTAGGACATATTGTTTACTAAGTGAACTTGTTCTTAATTCAGGGGGGAGGGTTTCACAATGGCAAGTGTATATGAAAATAGTTATATGATCGTTTTGATTTTCTTGCTATTAGGCATATTGCTGCCGGTAGTGGCTCTTACATTAGGAAGGATGCTGCGTCCAAACAAACCAAGTGAAGCGAAAGCGACGACGTATGAGAGTGGGATTGAGCCTTTTCATGATGCAAATATTCGGTTTCATGCTCGTTATTATATTTTTGCTTTATTGTTTGTCATCTTTGATGTAGAAACTTTATTTTTATATCCATGGGCTGTTGCATATGACAAGCTCGGTTTATTTGCACTGATTGAAATGCTCATCTTTGTTGTAATGTTGCTAGTTGGATTAGCGTATGCTTGGAAAAAGAAGGTGTTACAATGGTTATAAATTTTGAGGAATTACATCCAAATGAGCGAGCGGAATTAGAACGAAATATCTTTTTTTCTACATTGGAACAGTTGAAAGGATGGGCACGTAGCAATTCTTTATGGCCGATGACATTCGGACTGGCATGCTGTGCAATTGAAATGATGGGAGTAGGTTCATCGCATTACGATTTAGATCGATTTGGGTCATTTTTTCGGACTTCACCAAGGCAATCGGACGTTATGATTGTGTCGGGAACGGTAACGAAGAAGATGGCTCCTATTGTTCGGCGTTTATATGATCAAATGCCTGAACCAAAGTGGGTTATTGCAATGGGATCTTGTGCGACAGCAGGTGGTCCATATGTAAATTCATACGCTGTTGTGAAAGGTGTAGATCAAATTGTACCAGTTGATGTGTATATTCCTGGCTGCCCACCAAATCCCGCTGCTTTAATTTATGGAATTAATAAATTGAAAGAAAAAATTCGTTACGAGGCCAAGACGGGAAAGCAGGTGACGAATAAATGAGTGATCCAAACAAAGACTTAGAGGATTTGAAAAGAGAAGCGGCTAGACGTGCAAAAGAAGAGGCGAGAAAGCGTCTCGTTGCGAAACATGATGCGGAAATAAGTAAACTTGAGGAAGAAAATCGAGAAAAAGAGAAAGCGCTACCAAAAAATAATGATATGACTGTGGAAGGAGCAAAACGACGTGCAGCAGCCGCAGCGAAAGCAAAAGCGGCGGCGTTAGCGAAGCAAAAAAGAGAAGGAACAGAAGAAGTAACGGACGAAGAAAAAGCGAAAGCAAAGGCGAAGGCGGCAGCAGCCGCAAAAGCAAAAGCAGCGGCGTTAGCGAAGCAAAAAAGAGAAGGAACAGAAGAAGTAACGGACGAAGAAAAGGCCAAAGCGAAGGCGAAGGCAGCAGCGGCCGCAAAAGCAAAAGCGGCGGCGTTAGCGAAGCAAAAAAGAGAAGGAACAGAAGAAGTAACGGACGAAGAAAAGGCCAAAGCGAAGGCGAAGGCAGCAGCAGCCGCAAAAGCAAAAGCAGCGGCGTTAGCGAAGCGAAAAAGAGAAGGAACAGAAGAAGTAACGGACGAAGAAAAGGCCAAAGCGAAGGCGAAGGCCGTGGCGGTAGCAAAGGCAAAAGCAGCGGCGTTAGCGAAGCAGAAGGCCTCGCAAGGCGATGGGGATTCGGGAGATGAAAAGGCGAAGGCGATTGCAGCAGCGAAGGCAAAAGTGGCTGCGGCTGCAAGGGCGAAGACAAAGGGCGTTGAAGGAAAGCAGGAAGAGGCGCCCAAGCGGGAAGAACCATCCATGAATCAGCCGTATTTAAATCAGTATGTTGACGTTATTAAGGTAAACGTAGGAGAGGATGCATTAGTAGATTCCTACATTAATAAACTTTCAAAAGATGTGCCAACTCTTGTGGTGGAGTCCTCAAAATATTATGAAGTAATGGAGTTAATACGATTCCATGAGGGACTTGCTTTTGATTATATGTCAGAGCTACATGCGACGGATTTTGTGACACATATGGAAGTATATGTTCATTTATTTTCATATGGAAAGAAACAGTCAGTAGCGGTGAAGGTGAAGCTGGATAGGGAAGAGCCGCAAGTAGAATCGGTGACAGTGCTTTGGAAAGGGGCGGACTGGCCAGAGCGAGAAGCGTATGATTTGCTCGGCATTGTATTTAAGGGACACCCGAATTTATCACGTATTTTAATGCCGGATGATTGGATAGGGTATCCGCTTAGGAAAGATTATGAACCGTATGATGTGGAGGTGTAGCTTATGATCCGTACGGAAGAAATGCTTTTGAATGTAGGGCCACAGCATCCGAGTACGCATGGTGTGTTCAGGCTTGTTATTAAGATAGACGGGGAAATTATTAAAGAAGCTACACCAGTTATTGGATATTTGCATCGCGGGACCGAAAAGATTGCCGAGAGCTTACAGTATACGCAAATTATCCCTTATACAGATCGAATGGACTATTTATCGGCCATGACGAATAATTACGTCATTTGCCATGCTGTAGAGACGATGATGGGGCTTGAAATCCCGGAGCGGGCTGAATACTTGCGAGTACTTGCAATGGAGCTTGGAAGGATTGCGAGCCACCTCGTTTGGTGGGGGACAAATCTTCTTGATATAGGAGCGGTCAGTCCGTTTTTGTACGCGTTTCGTGAACGAGAGATGATTATAAATTTATTAAACGAATTATGCGGTGCCCGGCTTACTTTTAACTATATGAGAGTCGGGGGTGTAAAGTGGGATGCGCCGGACGGTTGGATTGAAAAAGTGGAAGAGTTCGTTCCGTATATGCGAGAGCAATTGGCAGGTTATCATGATCTCGTTAGCGGTAATGAGATTTTCTTAAATCGTGTAAAAGGCGTTGGTATATATAGCGCGGAAGAAGCGATTTCGTATTCATTAAGCGGAGCGAATTTGCGGTGTACCGGAGTAAACTGGGATCTTCGCAAAGATGAACCGTACTCTATTTATGACCGTTTTGATTTCGATATTCCTGTTGGGAGTGTGGGAGATGCTTGGGATCGTTACGTTTGCCGCATGCAAGAGATTGAGGAGTCATTAAAAATTGTTGAGCAAGCTGTCCATCAGTTCCCGAAAGACGGAGCTGTGCTAGCGAAAGTGCCGAAAATCATTAAGGCGCCTAAAGGGGAAGCGTACGTCCGTATAGAATCGCCGCGAGGAGAGATTGGTTGCTATATTGCTAGTGATGGAAAGAAAGAGCCGTACCGCTTGAAGTTTCGCAGGCCGTCTTTTTACAATTTACAAATTTTACCGAAGTTATTGAAAGGTGAAAACATCGCCAATTTAATTACGATTTTAGGTGGAGTTGATATTGTACTTGGGGAGGTTGATGGCTAATGATTGAGACGCTCTTACAATCACCTTCAAGCTGGACGAATTTCTTCATTTTTTTCGGGTTAGCGGTACTTCTATTATTTGCAGTCCTTGGCTTCGTTACATATGGTATTTTGGCAGAACGGAAAGTGATGGGTTTTATGCAAGGGCGGATTGGCCCAAACCAAGTTGGGGGGCGGTTCGGTTTACTGCAAACGGTAGCTGACGTTTTAAAACTATTACTGAAAGAAGATAGTATTCCGAAAGCGGCAGATAAACCGTTGTTTATATTAGCGCCTGTCATTGCATTCGCACCGGCATTTATGGTGCTTGCAGTCATCCCGTTTACTGATAAATTTCAGTTCGCGGATATTGGCGTAGGCTTACTGTATTACATTGCTGTTTCTGGCATTACGACGATTGGTGTCGTAACCGGAGGATGGGCATCAAATAATAAATATTCCCTTTTAGGAGGGATGCGTGCGGCGGCGCAAATGATTTCTTATGAAATTCCGCTCGTAATGAGTGTAATTGGCGTCGTTTTGTTAGCTGGTAGCCTGAATTTAAATGAAATTGTAGCGGCGCAGGAGAATGTTTGGTACATTTTTGTGCAGCCAATCGGTTTCGTCGTTTTCTTGATCGCGGCGGTAGCAGAGTTAAATAGGACGCCGTTTGATTTACCAGAAGCAGAGTCGGAACTTGTTTCTGGATATCATACGGAATACTCAGGGTTTCGATGGGCGTTTTTCATGCTTTCAGAGTACGTATATTTCTTCGGAATGGCATCTTTAATTACAGTGCTCTTTTTAGGCGGATGGAATCCAGTTATGTTCCTTGGATTTATCCCAGGATCGGTATGGTTTGCTTTGAAATTTAGCAGTGTAGTCTTTCTATTAATTTGGTTCCGCGTTACGTTCCCGCGTATAAGAGGTGACCAGTTAATGGAGTTTGGCTGGAAAGTATTATTGCCAATTGCACTTGCAAATATTTTCTTAACGGCATTGATTAAGGAGTTATTCTTCTAATCTATGAGGGGGGTGCCAGTAAGAGATGAAGGGACTATTTAAAGGATTAAAATATACATTAAGTAATTTGAGTAAGAAGAAGGTGACTTATGATTATCCGAATCAACCGTTGCCGTTGCCAGACCGTTTTCGAGGTATTCAAAAGTTTTATCCGGAAAAGTGTATTGTTTGTAACCAGTGCTCCAACATTTGTCCGACAGACTGTATTCAGTTAACGGGGAAAAAACATCCGGATCCTACGAAAAAAGGAAAAATTATCGACACGTACGATATTAATTTTGAAATTTGTATTCTGTGTGATTTATGTACAGAAGTTTGTCCGACAGAGGCGATTGTTATGACAAATAACTTTGAGCTCGCGGAATATTCACGTGATGATTTATTTAAAAATTTGCAGTGGCTTGACGAAAACGACGAAAACGTCAGGAAGGAGAATAAAGCATGAATGGCGAGTTTGTAGCATTCTTCATACTATCCTTGTCTGCAATTATCGGCGGTGTTCTTATGTTGAACTTAACGAAAGTCATGCATATGATGCTAGCTCTCGTTCTGACATTTCTTAGTATCGCAGGTTTGTACTTTCTTTTATCGGCCGAATTTATCGGCGTTGCACAAATTTTACTTTACTCTGGTGCGATCACAATTATTATGATCTTTGGCATTATGTTAACGAAACATAACGCAGAAAATGAATCACGTCTTACTCTTCGAAAATGGATTATCTTCTTTGCGGTTGTAGCATTTGGGGCAGTCATGTATTTTGCTGTTAACAATATTGATTTTGTAAATGGAAGCACACAAGGAAGTTTACCTCTCCATGAAAAAAACACACTTCAAATCGGTACACTTCTCTATTCGAAATATATTATTCCATTTGAGTTAACCTCAGTTATTTTACTTGTAGCACTTGTTGGCGCGATTATACTTGCGAAGAAGGATGAGAAAGAGGAGGATTCCAATGAGTAGCGTTCCAGCTTCTGCTTATTTAACGCTTGCGATTATTTTGTTTTGCATCGGTTTGTTTGGAGCTTTAACGAAGCGAAACACGGTAATTGTATTAGTTTGTATCGAATTAATGCTTAACGCGGCCAATTTAAATTTAGTAGCGTTTAGTAAATTAGGTTTGTTCCCAAATTTAACAGGGCAAATTTTCTCTCTGTTTACGATGGCTGTAGCAGCAGCGGAGGCGGCGGTAGGACTCGCCATTTTAATTGCTTTGTATCGTAATCGTACGACGGTTCATGTAGATGAAATGGATACGCTCAAAGGATAACATTGTGACCGAAAAGGGGGAAGGAAACAATGATCGATTATGCATGGCTCATACCGCTTTTCCCGCTTGTTTCGTTTTTTTTATTACTTATATTCGGGAAGAAAATTAGAGAAGGAAGCAGTGTACTTAGTATTTTCTTCGTCTTTCTCTCCTTTATATTTGCGGTACTTGTATTAATAGAACGGTTTTCAAAAGTAGGATTAAAGCATAAGTGGGTATGGCTTAGAGCTGGAGATATTGATATATCATTTGGCTTTGAAGTGACAGCATTAGGGGCTTTAATGCTGTTTATCGTTACACTTGTGAGCTTACTTGTACATGTGTATTCGAAAGGTTATATGAAAGGTGAGGAAAGATTACCAACCTTTTATGCCTATTTAGGGCTCTTTACATTTGCGATGCTCGGGCTTGTTATATCACCTAATTTATTACAGCTTTATATATTTTGGGAGTTAGTGGGCCTCGGCTCATTTTTACTCATCGGTTTTTATTTCTTTAAAGAAGAAGCGAAGGCTGCTGCGAAAAAGGCTTTTATTATGACACGTATTGGAGATGTCGGTTTATTTATTGGGATGATCCTAATTTTCTGGCATGCAGGTAGCTTTGAATATGACGCCATTTTTAGAGCGATTCATACGGGGGATCTTACCCCTACGATGATTACAATAACGGCGATATTAATCTTTATCGGTGCGATGGGGAAATCAGGTCAGTTCCCGCTTCATACGTGGTTACCAGATGCGATGGAAGGGCCGACGCCTGTTTCGGCACTTATTCATGCGGCGACGATGGTCGCAGCTGGCGTATATTTAGTGGCGACGATGTTTCCGCTATTTTCAGCAAGTGCGGTGGCGATGCAGACGGTGGCAATCGTTGGAGCCTTCACTGCAATCTTTGCGGCTTCTATCGGTCTTGTACAAACGGATATAAAGAGAGTGCTTGCTTATTCTACAGTTAGCCAGCTCGGGTATATGATGCTTGCGTTAGGATCTGCTGGTTATGTAGCTGGTGTTTTCCATTTAACGACACACGCCTTTTTTAAAGCGCTACTATTTTTGGCGGCAGGAAGTGTCATTCATGCAGTGCATACGCAAAACATTAATAAAATGGGCGGTTTACAGAAGAAGATGAAAGTAACGGGTGCACTATTTTTAATCGGTACTCTTGCAATTAGTGGTGTGCCACTCCTTTCTGGTTTCTTTAGTAAAGATGAAATTTTAGCGGCGGCTTGGATGAACGGCAATTACTTTTTATTCATCTTAGCAGTAATTGCAGCATTCTTAACAGCATTCTACATGTTCCGACTATACTTCCTTGTTTTTACTGGGGAAGAAAAGACGAAGGAAGATGTGCATGAATCGCCCCGCATTATGACGTATCCGATGATCGTTCTCGGGGTCCTTGCAGTAGTGGCAGGTTATATAAATACACCGTGGTTTGGGACGTTTCTCGGGGATTGGCTTACGAAAGATGTAGCATTTAAAGCGCGAGAAGCACATGGACCAGTTTGGATTATGATTGTTGCGACGCTCGTTTCATTGGCTGGGATTGCTCTTGCATATTTCATATATGGCAAGAAATCTATTTCTAGAGATTGGGCTGGGGGTGAGGGAACACCTCTTTATAACCTTTTGAAAGAAAAATATTATGTGGATGAACTATACAATATAACGGTGCTTCCTATTACGAAAGGAATCGCTCATGTGCTTCGCTTATTTGAGGTGTATGTAGTCGAAGGAATTGCCGTTTTAATAGGGAGTCTAGTTAAAGGGATAAGCGGACTCGGTTCTAGACTTCAAAACGGAAATGTACAAGTGTACGGCACTATAACAGCTGTTTCGCTTGCGGTACTCGTCATTATTTTGCTCTATACGGGAGGGGATTTACGATGAATGATTTGTTATTAACGTTCTTCATTTTTTCCCCGCTTTTAGGAATTCTCTTACTTGTATTAACGCCAAAAAAAGAATCGCGTACAGTGCGAGCGCTTGGTTTATTTGGGACGGCGCTTCCATTTGGAATCGCTATCGTCCTCGCTTGTACATATGCTTCTGGAAAGAGTTTGTCGCTATTCGATGAAAAAGTGAAATGGATTAAATTTGGGGATTTTGCAGCGGTGGATAAAAGATGGTTTTCCATTTATTACGAGCTCGGCATTGATGGTTTATCACTCGTTATGATGGTGCTGACAGCCCTTCTAGCGATGCTTGCAGCAATTGCGGCATTTACTATTAAAAGGAACTTAAAAGCCTTTTATATGCTGCTACTCATGCTAGAAATAGGGATGCTCGGCGTCTTCGCTGCTCAAAATTTAATGTTGTTCTTTATCTTCTTTGAAATTACATTGCCGCCAATGTTTTTATTAATTGGGAAGTGGGGGGAATTGTCGAGTGAAAAGGCCGCTTATAGTTATTTAATATATAACGGTATTGGCTCCGCTATTTTACTCATCGTTTTCTCAGTTTTATTTGCAAAAACAGGTACAACAAATATTACGGAGCTGAAAGAAATATTAACGAGTGTAGGTGCTGGGGGAGGAATGGCTGTCTCAAGCAGCTTACAGTTCGGTTTGTTTCTTGCCATAATGATTGCTTTCGCGATTAAACTACCCGTTTTCCCGTTACATCGCTGGATGGTTAATGTGCATGTTGAAGCGCATCCGGCTGTAGTTATGCTTCATGCGGGCGTTTTACTGAAGATTGGAGCATACGGTATGATTCGTTTCGGAAAGGGGCTATTCCCGGAATACTTTCGCGAGTTTGCAACGCTTATTGCGATTTTAGGAGTTATCAATTTATTGTACGGAGCATTCTTAGCGCTCATTCAAACGGACTTTCGGAAGGTGCTTGCTTACTCTAGTATTTCGCATATGGGCATCGTATTAATGGGTCTTGCGGCGTTAAATGCACCAGGTACACAAGGGGCACTATTCCAAGTTGTCTCTCACGGTTTAATTGCAGCCTTACTCTTCTTCTTACTTGGCGTTATAGAACAGCGCTTTGGAACTTCGGACATTACAGCGCTTGGCGGACTCGCAAAAAGTGTCCCGGTACTTAGTGGTTTCTTCTTAGCGGGAGGAATGGCATCGCTTGGATTGCCAGGAATGTCTGGATTTGTTAGCGAGTTTCTTGCCTTTCTCGGTTTATTCCAAGGGGAGCCAATCATTGCTGCAGTCGGTGTGCTTGGCATCATTTTAACCGCTGTATACGTATTAAGGGCAACACTTCAAGTGACATTTGGTAAGCAAGAGTGGGAAGCGAAAGCTGATATACACGGATGGGAGTATGTCCCTATATTGCTACTTATTTTCTGCATTATTGCAATTGGAGTAATGCCAGAAATACTCGGGGATCCGCTTCAAAATACATTGAAAACATTGGGGGTGAAGTAGGATGGATATGAATACGTTACTTAGCTTGTCATGGCATCTCATGGTGCCAGAATTCATAATTCTCGGAGCTGCCATCCTTCTTTCCATATGTGATTTGTTTTTTAAGCTGAACCATAGATATGTAGCGCTTAGTGCAATCGCAGCCGTCATATTAGCAATCGTGTCGTTAGTTACGCTATACGGTGAACCCACAGGAGATATTTTAAACGGATCGTTTGTGCTAGATGGTTTTTCAAAAGGGTTCAAAACGTTGTTGTTAGGCGGAGCGGCCCTCATCTTATGCATGGCAATGAGCGATGATAAGAAGAATCCAATTGAAGATAAGGGAGAATATTATTACTTATTTTTAATGGCACTTCTTGGGGCTATGTTTATGGCTTCTAGTGTCGACTTCATTACACTTTTCGTCGGTTTAGAATTGCTTTCACTTTCTTCGTATATTTTAGTAGGAATACGAAAAAAGAACCGTGCATCGAATGAGGCAGCCATGAAATATGTCATTAATGGAGGAATTGGAACTGCAATTACGCTCTTTGGAATGAGTTATTTGTACGGTATTACAGGATCGACTAATATCGTGGATATGCAAAAAGTATTCGCAGGGGAGCTTGTTGGTGGTATTCAGTTATTGTTAGCTCTCGCATTTCTATTATTGCTCGTCGGGCTCTCATTCAAAATTGCAACAGTGCCGTTTCATATGTGGGCACCTGATGTATATGAAGGGGCTACTACACCTGTTACTGCTTTTCTTGGAACAATTTCTAAAATTGCGGGGTTCTTACTCATTATTCGTCTGTTTCTCATGGTTTTTGCAAGTGTATCGGTGCAAGGAGACATGCAATCTTTATACGGGCGTATGAGCATATACATCGCTGTGCTAGCTAGTATTACGATGATTATTGGAAATGTAGTAGCGTTAAAGCAATATAACGTAAAACGCCTATTTGCCTATTCGGGAATCGCACATGCGGGGTATTTACTCGTTCCGCTTGTAGCATTATCACCATTTACGATGGATAGCATGTGGTTTTACATGCTTGCGTATATGCTTATGAATATAGGAGCATTTGCAATTATTCACGGCTTAATCTTACAAAGCGACAAAGAAAACATTACCATTTTCACCGGATTATATAAAAGGTCACCATTTACGGCGATAGTGATGACGATTTTTATTCTATCGTTGGCCGGGATACCAGGAACAGCTGGTTTCATCGGGAAAATTAATATCTTTTTAGGTGCACTGCATGTAGAGCCAGCTCATTACGTACTAGCTTCTATTATGATGGGAACGACAGTCATTTCATTCGTATATTATTTCCGTATTCTACAGCAAATGTTTTTCCGGACGGGAGAAGTGGAAGAGAAAATTCGTTTGCCATTCAATATAAAGGTTGTTATGAGCCTTTGTGCAATCTCGATTGTAATACTAGGGATTATGCCGATGATTGGATACAATTTCTTTTATGAATATTTTCCATTAATGAAGGATTTCTTCTTCCTAGGGAACGTGGTACAATAGTGAAAATAAAAGGTGTGGAGTTGTTGCTCTGCGCTTTTTATTTTGTGTGAACTACAATTGAAAATGCATGTAGGTATACGTTTTTTAAGAGCAAATTACGATGTGAAATGTAAGATGCTTATTTGTATTTGAAAAAGTGTGGCTCCTACTTATTATGGTATCGTTTTTTATAGTATTTCGTAAGTAGTAGCTGGGTAAAAAGGGGTCGATTTTTTGGCACATCTTTTAGGGCAACAAGCACTGATTGCCATTGTTTCGCATTTATTGTTTATTACCATTACGTGGTGGGCCTTACAAGGTATTCACATTGAGCGTTTAATGAAGCCTGGAAAGGTGATGCAGACGCGAGTATTACTCATCCTAATTACAATTGCAATTGGGACATCTGTAAGTAACTTTTTCCTTGATTATTTAGGCTATTCAAAGAGTTTAACGTATTTAGTAAAGTAAGTGTATAGAACCTCATATCTCCGTTAACAATGGGGATAGGAGGGGATGAAATTGAAGCTTAAAGCCATTCTTATTGTTGTGATAAGTGTTGTTTTATTTTTGGTTGGATATAGAGAGATGAAACCGATCAGCGATGAACAGAAAATGGAGAGCATGATTGCAACTTTAGAGAAAAATGATGCTAAAGTAGAGAAGTGGTCATGGTTAGCGCGAGAAACAAAAACAATTTCTAATATACATACGTTTCAAAAGTTGTTAAACGACGTGAAGGACAAGGCGAATATTCAAAAGTGGGAATTAGAGCAATCTCCAGATGGATATAAAGCTACATCCTATAAAAAGTTTTCTTCTTATGAAGAACGAATAGTAGTAACATGGAGTAAGGAAAATACTAAAGAAAACACTTTCATTATTTTCGAAGTAAGCGGGGCGAAATGGGACCCGAAGTACATTCAGAAAACAAATAAAATTTTTAGTGAAAAACCTATAATTTACACTTGTGTTCAAGGTGTACTGAATGATAAGATTGAAGGTGTTTTGCAAAATAAAACCAATCAGGTTTTGAAAGATTTTTCAGCAAGAGCGATCGAACAGATAGAAGAAAGAGCATTTGTGTCAGTCTCCGCATACAATAAAAAGTGGGATGACGCTCTTTCAACAAATAGAGAGAAAATAAATGTGCAAATAGCAATACGTTCTACAGACAACAAAGATACAATTGTGGTTGGCACACCGATCATAACTTCTGAGTATTGAGTGAATAGATACTGAAAAAAGGACACGGAGGGGAATAATTTGGAAAAGATCATCGTCCGTGGCGGAAAGCGGTTAAACGGCACAGTGCGTGTTGAGGGCGCAAAAAATGCTGTATTACCTATAATCGCTGCAGCCCTATTAGCGAGTGATGGAAAGAATGTACTATCTGAAGTACCAGTTTTGTCTGATGTATACACAATTAATGAGGTATTACGTCATTTAAATGCTGAAGTCGTATTTGAAAATAACCAAGTAACAATCGATGCTTCTAAAGAACTAAACATCGAAGCACCATTTGAATATGTACGTAAAATGCGTGCATCTGTGCAAGTAATGGGACCATTACTTGCACGTAACGGTCGTGCTCGTATTGCACTTCCTGGTGGATGTGCAATTGGTTCACGTCCAATTGACCAACATTTAAAAGGCTTCGAAGCAATGGGAGCAAAAGTACAGGTTGGTAATGGTTTTGTTGAGGCATACGTTGAGGGAGAACTAAAAGGAGCTAAAATTTATTTAGACTTCCCAAGCGTGGGCGCGACAGAAAACATTATGTCTGCAGCTACATTAGCAAAAGGGACAACAATCCTTGAAAACGCAGCGAAAGAACCAGAAATCGTTGACTTAGCTAACTTCTTAAATGCGATGGGAGCGAAAGTACGCGGAGCTGGAACTGGAACGATTCGTATCGAAGGCGTTGATAAATTATATGGTGGAAACCACTCTATTATTCCTGACCGTATTGAAGCGGGAACATTCATGGTTGCAGCGGCAATTACTGGTGGAGACATCTTAATTGAAAATGCTGTACCTGAACACCTACGCTCAATTACAGCGAAAATGGAAGAAATGGGTGTTAAAGTTATTGAGGAAAATGAAGGTGTACGTGTTATCGGCCCAGATAAGTTAAAAGCGGTTGATATTAAAACTATGCCTCACCCAGGTTTCCCAACAGACATGCAATCACAAATGATGGCATTATTACTACAAGCTGATGGAACAAGTATGATTACAGAAACGGTATTCGAAAACCGCTTTATGCACGTTGAAGAATTCCGTCGTATGAATGCTGATATTAAAATCGAAGGTCGTTCTGTTATTATGAACGGTCCTAACAGCTTACAAGGTGCTGAAGTAGGCGCAACTGACTTACGTGCTGCTGCTGCATTAATCTTAGCTGGTTTAGTATCTGAAGGTTATACTCGTGTAACTGAGTTAAAGCATCTTGACCGTGGTTATGTAGATTTCCATAAGAAATTAGCTGCATTAGGTGCAACTATTGAACGTGTAAACGAAAAAGTAGAAGAAGTGAAAGAACAAGAAGTTTCTGATCTTCACGCTTAATTGAAATAGTCTCTACGTCTTTTGGCGTAGGGGCTATTTTTTTTGGGGTTATTACTGTTATAGTCAATAAATTCTATACTTATGCACGTACCAGTAAAAATATTTAGAAAATTTTCGTTTTAGCTGGTTCCCCTTAAGTATGTTCTAAAAGAAAGAGTTGTTCCATAAGAATGAATGGAGTAAAGCTTTTGGATATTGGGGGAAATAAGATGAAATTTTCAAAGCCACTTTTCATCACAGTAGCGCTCCTAATAGCGCTCGTTATCATTGTACCTGCTGCTCTTGTTATTCCGTTTGCGAAAGCAAAGGTAGGGGAAGAAGCAGCTTCTAAAACTCCTCCAGCGATAGAAAGTATACCAGCTCCAGGGAAAGTGGATACAGCGGTTCAAGTGGCTGTATATCGCGAGAAACAGAAGAAGGTAGATACATTACCTATGGAGGAGTATGTGACCGGTGTAGTAGCTTCTGAGATGAATGCCAGTTTTGAAATAGAGGCGCTAAAGGCGCAGGCATTAGCAGCGAGAACATTTGTGGTGCAGCGTATGCTAAGCGGAGGTAAGAAAAACAATGCGGATGTGACAGATACTGTGAAAGATCAAGTGTACAAAAGTAAAGAAGAATTGAAGAAACAATGGGGCAATAACTACGAAAATAATTTGAAGAAAATTGAAGAAGCCGTTTCGAAAACCGCAGGACAAGTTTTAACGTATGATGGCAAACCAATTTCAGCATCATTCTTCTCAACGAGTAATGGCCGGACAGAAAATGCGGCTGATTATTGGGGAAATGATTATCCGTACTTAAAGAGCGTAGATAGTCCGTGGGATCAAGCCTCTCCAAAATTTACGAGCGAGCAAACCTTTACGGTAGCTGACTTTCAAAAGCGTCTCGGTGTGAAAGTACTAGCAGACGGAAAGATTGGTGATATTAAAGGGCGTACAGAAGGAAAACGTGTAAAAGACGTAGCGTTTCAAGGTAAAACATTAACCGGAAGAGATGTACGTGACAAATTAGATTTACGCTCTTCTGACTTCACATGGAAGCAAGAGGGGGATAAAATCATCGTTACAACGAAGGGATTCGGTCACGGCGTTGGCATGAGCCAATACGGAGCAAATGGCATGGCAGCGGAAGGTAAGAAATATACAGATATCGTCGCTCATTATTATAAAGGTGTCGAAATAAAGTCGATGAACGATTATGAGGGAAAGTTGATGGTGAAGAAGTAGGCTGAAAAGAGACCGTCCCAAGAGGTATGTTGGGACGGTTTTCTTTTGTTAGTAGAGAGGTTATTCTTGTCGAATCATTGATATATTAAAAAATCGTCAATGTTCAACGATGACAGAACTCTGTTTAAGGGGTCCATGGATCGCCGGAAGCTATTATGAGGATGAACGTACAGAAGAATCAATGAAAGACGGTTGGCTCCATACAAGAGACATTGTGATGGGTGATTCGGAAGGGTTTATTAAAATTGCTGATCGGACGAAAGACTTAATTAAAAGTGGAGGCGAATGGATTTCTTCCGTAGATTTAGAAAATGCTTTAATGTCGCACGATAAAGTGTTAGAAGCATCTGTTGTGGCGGTGCCGCATGAAAAATGGCAAGAACGTTCCGTTGCTTGTATCGTATTAAAAGAGGGACAAGTAGTAGAAAGAGAAGAGTTGTATGTTTTACTAGAAGCAGAGTTTCCGAAATGGTGGATGCCAGACGATATTTTATTTGTAAATAAAGTTCCGAAAACATCTGTAGGGAAATTCTTAAAGAGAGCGCTGCGTGATCAGCCCAAGACGTATATGGTAGAGCAAAACTAGAGAAGAAGGCTGTCCATTCATTTGGATAGCCTTCTTTTTATAACACTTCATAAAATATCAAAATTTTCCATTAATTGTTTGGTATAATAAGATAAAAACATTTGGGGGAGACAGAATGGCGTTATTGGAGTTGAAACAATTAGGGAAGACGAATCAGTTACCGGCAGTTGAACTGAAGGTTGAGAAGGGGCAATGTGTTGTTTTGCAATGTAATAACCATACAGCTAAAGTGTTACACCGCATTATTATTGGTGAGGAAGAAGCTTCAACTGGCAACGTGCTATTTGAGGGAGAATCGATTGGAAAGAAAAATTATTCTCGCATCGGCTTTTGTTTTTTGAAAGATGAAGCGTACGAACGTCTGAAGGTAAAGGAATACTACAAGTTTTTATTAGGGCTGTATGAATCAAATGTGAGTATAGAAGAAGTAGTACAATTTGTCGGCCTCTTAGATAAATTAAACGTTAAAATAGAAAAATTATCATTTTCAGAGAAACGTCGCCTTCATATCGGGCGAGTTATGATTCATAATCCGGATTTAGTTATTTTGGAAGAGCCAGAGCAAAATGTAGATACAGAGAGCACGATTATTATTCGAAAAGCAATTATGGCGATGAAAGAGAAAGGAAAAGCGATTTTTATTACGTCATCCTTTCTATCGGACGCCCTTTCGTTAACAGAAGATGTATACATATTAAACAATGATGGTGTGAAGAAAATAGAAATCGAACAAGAAGAAGTTGAAGAGGTTGATGAAGAAAAGGTTGTTCAAATGATTCCGCAGATGAAACTTGAAAGAATTCCAGCGAAAGTGAACGATAAAATCATTTTACTAGATCCGATGGAAATTCATTTCATTGAAACGCAAAACGGAGTGACACATATTCATGTGCGTGAAGGTGATTTCGTATGTGCATTAACATTAAGTGAACTAGAAGCGAGATTAACAGGATTCGGGTTCTTTAGATGTCATCGCTCGTACCTTGTGAATTTACAAAGAGTACGAGAAGTGATTACGTGGACTCGTAACAGTTTTAGTTTAATTTTGGATGACGAAAGAAAAAGTTCAATCCCGCTTTCAAAAGGACGAATGGATGAATTAAAAGGCGTGATTGGGCTATAAAATTTGCTCCAATAAGCTCAAAATACGATTCATTCACCGGTAAAAATACTCCTTTTACCGGTATTTTACTGCGTAATTCCTTTGTTTTTCATATGATTGAGTCAAGAAAAGCGAAACAAACAAACGAAAAGCGCTAAAGCGACTTTCATCTATAAAAAGAAAAACAAAGGGGATGACGGGATGACATTGGCAATTGAAATGAAAGATGTAATGAAAAGTTTTAACGAAAAAACGGCACTTCGAAATGTAAACATTGAGGTGAAGCAAGGAGAAATTTTTGGATTCCTTGGACCGAGTGGATCTGGAAAAACGACAACAGTAAAGATTTTAACTTCTCAATTGCTGCATAGCGTTGGAACAGTGAGGGTACTAGGTAAAGATATTACAGGGCCAAGCAGCATTGATTATAAACGAATTGGTATTTTAACAGACAACAGTGGATTATACGAAAGACTTAGCATTTATGATAACTTACTATTATTTTGTGACTTATACGATTGCAAAAAAGAACGAATCGATGAAGTGCTAGCGCAAGTGAATCTATTAGATGATAAAAAAACACCAGTAAAGAAATTATCAAAAGGAATGAAGCAGCGCGTTACATTAGCTAGAGCAATCCTTCATAAACCAGATATCCTCTTCTTAGATGAACCAACATCTGCACTCGATCCAGTAAACGTACAAAACATTCATAAAATCTTAAAAGACTTAAATAAAGAAGGAACGACGATTTTCTTAACGACTCACAACATGGACGAAGCAGAAACGCTTTGTAACCGCATTGCCTTTCTGTGCGGTGGAGAAATTGTAGCGCTTGATACGCCAGAGAACCTGCGCTTGCAATACGCTAAGGATCAAATACAAGTCGTATTAAAAGATAAACAAAAAGAAGTCGTGCAAAAAGATGAATTAGGCGCAAAACGTATTTCAGAATGGATGAAAAAGGGCGAATTACTATCGATTCATTCACAAGAGCCAACGCTAGGCGATATCTTTATTGAAGTTACTGGGAGGGGACTATAATGACATTTTCAATGAGACGTGTATCAGCTATTTTTAGAAAAGAAGTACAAGATTTTAAGACAAATTCACAAGTGTTGTTAATGGCATCTTTACCAATTATATTTGCATTTATATTTAGCAGGTTTGGGCAAGGGAGTGCAGGAGTTGGTATTATTACTTTAATGGCCTTTCTATTCGTTGCAGGGTTTGTTCAATCAATGGTAATTGCAGAAGAAAAAGAAAAACATACATTGCGTGTTTTAATGCTATCGCCAGCTTCTTCTGTTGAAGTTCTTCTTGGAAAAAGTATATTAACAGCATGTTTGACGCTTTGTATTTGTATTGTGAATTTATTCATTCTAGATCAATTCAGTGGCAATCTTGTATTGCTAGGGTTTATTTTCTTAAGTGGAACAATTCTATTTATCGTAATTGGAACAACGATTGGGTTATTAGCTGAGTCTGTACCGCAAACATCACTAATTGGAATGCCGATATTAATGACGATGTATTTAGCTGTACAGTTTGAGCCAATGGTTGAAAATAAAGTAATTAAGACAATGATTGAGTATCTTCCAACATCTCATATGGAAAAAGCAATTAACAGCTTAGTAGAGGGAGCAGGGTTTAGTAGTATTAGTGGGCATGTACTAAATGTTGGAGTGTGGCTTATTATTTCACTTATTGCATGTTTAATCGTATATAAAAAGAAACAAATGGACTAAAAACTGAGCTGAAATGCTCAGTTTTTTCTTTTTTCTATCATTTCCTCGGAAATTTTACAATTCTTATACATATTTTTACAGATTTTGTCGAAAAGTAATTAGTTATACGTTGTATAGGATACGTGAATATTGTTCAAAATGATTGCTGAGGTGATGATGGAATGCGAGGAAGAAATAATAAAAAGTCGCAAAAGGTAGTACATTTATTTCAAAAAAGATGGGTGTTTCCAGCACTGTACATTGCTTGTGCAGCGGTAATTTTAATGGTTGCGCTATGGTTCCAAGGAGCTAATCCGAAGAAGACTCCGAACCAAGATCAAGCAACGCCGTATACACAATCGGAAGATCCAGCAGTACCAGTAACGAAATCTTCAGAAGTAGTGAAAATGCCAGCTGCCGCGAATGCGGAAGTAGTCGTACAGAAGAAATTCTATGAAGATGCAGCAACTGAGGCGGAACAAGAAAAAGCACTTGTCTTTTATAACAACACATATTCCCCAAATAAAGGAATCGACATTGCTGCGAAGAATGGAAAAGAATTCAATGTAGCTGCTGCTTTAAGCGGTACAGTAACGAAAGCTGAAAAAGATTCACTTCTTGGTTATGTTGTAACAGTTGATAGCGGAAATGGTGTAGCAGCTTCTTATCAAAGCTTAGGCAGTGTGAAAGTAGAAAAAGGTGCACGAGTTGTACAAGGTGAAGTATTAGGAAAATCCGGTCTAAGTGCAATGAATAAAGAAGCAGGGTCTCACGTTCACTTTGAAGTACGTAAAGACAATGTGGCTGTGAACCCTGAACGTTACTTAAATAAGTCAGTAGCAGAAATTAAAGCTGATGCAGGTGCTGCAAAAGCAACGAATGCTTCTGGTAAAAAAGCTGATGACAAATCTCAAAAAGAAGAAAAGTCAACGAGCACGAAACCAGAAAATAAAACAGAAGACAAGTCTCAAAAAGAAGAGAAATCAACAAGCGGTTCGACTAGTGATAAAAAAGAAGAACCGAAGAAAGAAGAGAAATCAACAAATGGTTCTACAGAATCATCTAACAGTTCTTCTTCACAAGAATAGAAAAGTGAAAAAATCAGTTCTCACTAGGAGAGCTGATTTTTTTACTTTTATATAAAAATACTCAATTTCGAGAAAAAAGTTGCAATAACAAGGAAAAATGACGAGATTCTCGAATATATATTACAAAAAGGAGGGGATACTGTGTCATTTTTATTTGTTCTGTCGACTGCTATTATTTTATTGTTTGTTTTATTCACTTTATATTATTATATTGCCGGTAAGAAAGAGGTTCCCCACCATCAATTGTTAGAAGAAGAGTTGGAAAGAGAAGAATGACACCTTATATACAAGGTGTCATTTTTTGTGAAGAATAACTTAATAAATAAGATATAGAAAAAATAAAAATTTCCTTATATAATTATTTAGGTTTAGAGTAAAACAAAATTTTCCTATTTAATTTTTAGTAGTATAGTATGTAAGGGAGATTGATTATTGACGTGATTACAAGTTCCGCGAGTGTAAATTTTTAATCTTTTGCTATGCCAGTGACACACTAAAGCTAAAGGTGTGGGTGTATTTAGGTTCTTTATTTTTATAGAGTGAATTTAATTAGAATATCTGGTGAGTTAGTTATCTAGTACCTACAAAGCTATGTAGTATCAATGTATTGTAATGAAATATTGGATGGTTTATAGAAATTTTGATGAAAAAATAAAATTTATTTCTTAGTTGGGAGTGTTTAATATTAAAAATACTATTACTGGTGTGAAGTTTAATAACAAAACAGGTATTCTTGTGGTTACGGGGAAGTTGGAAGGTAATATATCGAATTTAGAACCAAAGATATTATTGCAGGAACAAATTAATAGTGAAGCTTTATTTTTTCCTAAGGTTATCCTGTTAAAGGTAGATTGGGATGGGGAAAATTTTAGTGCGATACTAGATTTTCATGATAAGAGGGAGATTTTGAGTAGTGGGGAGGCATGGGATTTTTATGTGAAGGTCAATAATGATAAATATAAACTTGATATGTTAAACTGTCCTTCTTTTCAGGCTTCTTATTATCCCTTTGAGGACACATTGTTTCAGGCGGTACCTTATGTTACAAGAAAAAATAATTTATCGATTTGGGTTAAACCTAAAGAAATAGAAGTAAAAGTTCATCATGTAGAATTAAGACCAGAGGGATTAATTCTACAGGTGATAATTGTTAATTATTCACCACATACTACATTAAATTATGCAGCTCATTTAGTTTTTAATAAAATAGAAGAGCAGGGAATTGGTGTTCATAATGAATCAATAAAAATAGAAGCCGCTAATAAGGAGTTAGGGGGAAATCTATTTTCATTTTTTATTGCTAAAAGATCAGTTTTTGAAAAAGAAGTTGTAAAGCCCGGCGATACATGGAAAGGTGTCATCGATATATGTGACCTACAGGGGAATTATGTTAGGTTACCGCTAATTATACCTGAGATTTGTAGAATAGATGACCAGTTTTCAGCATTGGCCAATAATAGGTTATGTAAGGCGAAATTCTTAATTGATGATAAAAACTCATTAATGTTAAAAGTGGAACAAACAAATATTAGTATGCAACTGGAGCGTTTAAGTTATGAAGTCGGAACAACTGTTGCACTTTTTGGAAGCATTCAAGGGTTAGAAAATCTAAACGAGCCTTTTCAAATTAATAGGTTATACCTTCGATTAAGAAGCAATTCTAATCGTTTAATACCATATGTTATTGAATTACCCTTTGAGTTAAGCTGTAATAATTTATCAAGTAAGTTTTCGCTGAAATCAGTACTAAATAATTATCGTATAGATGAAGGTGCTATCTGGGGGATATATGTTGAGGTATTAGATAAAGAAACAGGATCTAAAGGAGAGTTCGCTGTTTATACACAAGATAGGGGCGTTAATGAACTTGAATATGAACAAATAATCCCTAATTATGATATAAAGCCATGTTTAGTGGAAGGTAACTCACTGGCATTTAAAGTGAGAAAGAAAGTTATAACACCGGTAACGAACCCAATTAAAATTGCAGTGTGTGGTTCTTGTTATAGTCGTGTAGCGTTTAGTTCTAATACATACTTTAATCCCGATTATAAAGAAAAGTATGATGTAGTACATACGCAATTTCATTCTTCTGTTGTTAGTGTTATGAGTAAGCCTACAAAATTCCCAATTGATTATTTTTTGAATTATACTCAGACACAAATTGATTATATAAAGGATGATTTTGAAAAGGGCTTTTTTGAAAAGATAGAGTTGTTAAAACCTGAATTTTTAATAATGGATTTTTATGCAGATGTTTTTTCTGATTTAATAATTTTTGATGAAGATCATATTATTACGGGGAGTTATTATGTACGTGATTCAGAATATTTATATGAAATTTCAAGAAGGGCGGAAATTTTGACACGTGAAAATGTCGAAATATATCTTTCTTATTGGCATAAAGCTATGGAAAGTTTTTCGCGAAAAATACAAGAGTATATCCCTCAAGAAAGAATCATTTTACAAAGAGCACGTGCTATAGAAACTTTTTATGATAAGGATAAGAAAGTGAAGAAGTTTAAAAATGATAGAAACTTTATTGAACGGAGTAATACACTGTTTGAATATATGGAAAATTATTTGTTACATTTAATGCCTAATATACAAGTAATTGATTTAACGCAATTTGGTTATATTGGTCAATACGACTTTCCTTATGGTGGTGAATCGGTAAATCATTACGAGCCTAACTATTATAAAGAGATGTTGAAAAAGGTAGATGATATAGTTGTTCGGACATTGAACTCTACAAATATGATAACTGTTAAGGGAGAAGAATCATGAAGGTGAAAAATTGGTTTGTAATTATTATATCATTGATACTATTAATTAGTGTCTGCGTTTTTGCATTTAATAAAACTAATAAAAAAGAAGCGGAAAATCAAAAAATTCCTGTTTTAATGTATCATCATTTACTGAAAGAAAATGATAAAAAGGAAAATGGTGTATTTAAAGATAAGGAAACAATTTTATCAGTAGAACAGTTTGAAAAGCAAATGAAGTATTTGAATGACAAGGGATATAAGACCATTACAATGAAAGAATTTGAGGAATATATGAAAAATAAGGGGGAACTTTCCGAAAAAAGTGTCCTAATTACTTTTGATGATAGTTCAAAAACAAATTATACATATGCATATCCGATATTAAAGAAATATAAAATGAAGGCTACTGCTTTTGTGGTTACATCGAGACTAACTGATAAAGAAGAAGTATTTGATCCTAAAAAAATACAACCACTTAGCAAGCATGAAATTAATAAAATGAAAGATGTCTTTGAATTTGGTAGTTATACACATGATTTGTTTAAATTGAGTAAAAACGGTGAAGCCTACTTGGTTTCACAACCAGATTCGGTGGTTAAAGAGGATCTTTCTATGAGTAAATCAATTTTAAAAACGGATTATTTTGCATATCCATTTGGAGAATATAATGAAAAATCTATATCGTTATTAAATGGAATTAAATTTAATTTAGCTTTTACTAATAATCAAGGTTATGCCAATCGTACAAATAAATTAATGGAAATAAAGCGTTTTCCAATATCTCCTGAAGTTGATATGAAGAAATTTTCAGAAGTACTTTCAGGAATTTATAAGGTTCCAGAAAAATAGAATATGAATAGTGAGACGTATTAGTTTTAAATAAGAAAACTAATACGTCTTTTTTATTAGAATGCATAAGGGTATAAAAATATATGTTTTATCTTTCTTCTTACAAACTTATAAAAATATTGAACATGTAGCATATATCAGTAGCACGGGCAATACAATGGTATAAACCAAAGCAAAGAGAGTGTTTGAGGTGAGAAATCGTGAATCATTTCATTATAAATCCAAGAATGTTTAACGCTTACAAACAGCACTCACACTTACTTCTTAGTCATATGCAGCGAGGCTCATTTCACCCTTCTCACATCCAATTTAGGGAGGCGAGTGGTGTGCACGATTACATCAAAGAGAGAACTATCAAGATTGGTAAGTATATCGTGGAGACAAGAAAGACAGTGCGTGTCATTGCAAAGGAATTTGGGGTATCAAAGAGTACAGTCCATAAAGATTTAACGGAACGTCTACCAGAAATTAATCCAGAGCTCGCAAATGAAGTGAAAGAAATTCTTGATTATCATAAGTCTATTCGTCATTTAAGAGGCGGAGAAGCAACAAAACAAAAGTATAGAAAAGAAGATGTAGAAAAGCCGGTACGTCAATAAAGGTACAATCGTGAACATTCCGTTTCGATTCGGTAATATTTTTCAGAAGAATTCTTTTTGCGAATATTACGTTTCTGTTAAATTTATGATAAAATCAGAAATTAGGTGTAAAAGAATTCGGGTGTAACCTGATTTTGAATATCGAGGAGGAAAAAACGGGAATGTTTGCGCGAGATATCGGAATTGACCTAGGTACGGCTAACGTATTAATCCATGTTAAAGGTAAAGGTATTGTATTAAATGAGCCATCTGTTGTTGCAATTGATCGTAACACAGGTAAAGTATTAGCAGTAGGTGAAGAAGCAAGAAGTATGGTGGGGCGTACGCCTGGTAATATTGTAGCAATTCGTCCACTTAAAGATGGTGTAATCGCAGATTTCGAAATTACAGAAGCAATGTTAAAGTATTTCATTAACAAATTGGACGTAAAGAGCTTCTTTTCAAAACCTCGTATTTTAATTTGTTGTCCAACAAATATCACATCAGTAGAACAGAAAGCAATTCGTGAGGCTGCTGAACGTTCAGGTGGTAAAACAGTATTTTTAGAAGAAGAACCAAAAGTAGCCGCAGTTGGTGCTGGTATGGAAATCTTCCAACCAAGCGGTAACATGGTTGTTGATATTGGTGGAGGTACAACAGATATCGCTGTACTATCTATGGGTGATATTGTTACCTCTTCCTCTATCAAAATGGCTGGCGATAAGTTTGATATGGAGATCTTAAACTATGTTAAACGTAAGTATAAGCTGTTAATTGGAGAACGTACTTCAGAAAATATTAAAATTAAAGTTGGTACAGTATTCCCAGGTGCACGTAGCGAAGAGCTTGAAATTCGTGGACGTGACATGGTAACGGGCTTACCACGTACAATTACAGTATGCTCTGAAGAAATTACAGAAGCACTAAAAGAAGACGCGGCTATTATTGTACAAGCTGCAAAAGGCGTACTAGAGCGCACACCACCAGAATTATCTGCGGACATCATCGATCGCGGTGTTATTCTAACAGGCGGTGGAGCTTTACTACATGGTATCGATATGCTTCTAGCAGAAGAACTAAAAGTACCAGTATTAATTGCTGAAAACCCAATGCAATGTGTTGCGGTTGGTACAGGTATTATGTTAGAGAATATTGATAAATTACCAAAGCGTGCTTTACGATAAATATTCAATTAATATTATTTTGAATACTGTAAACCTTGAACAGTTGATTTTATTATCTACTGTTCAAGGTTTATTTGTATTGGGTCACTTTATAGTAAATGTTGAGATTTAAATACTATTTATTTATATATATATCTTTATTTATGTTAGGTGTAAAAAGCTAAATTATTAGTTAGAAAGGTTCAATTTTGTCAGATTTAGTGATATCCTTGTATTTGTAAATTTAAAGCGAACTTTGTAAATTTAAAGCGAACTTTGTTAAAAAATAGTAAAAATAGTAAGTGATTAGGTGAAATAGAATGGGGTATTATTTGATATGGGAGGAAGAAGGGACATAGAAAAATGAAGAAGGTGTTAGTAATAGCACAAAATTTTTATCCAGAAATCGGAAGTGCAGCGAATAGAATAAAGAATATTTATTTGGAATTAAGTGAAAAAGGATACGATGTTACAATCTTGACTACTGATCCAAGGTATCCAAATGAGAATTTATATAAGAAGAAGGAATTTTGGGATGAAGAATCGATAAATAGTGAAGATGTTATAAGAGTAAAACCAAGAGTGAAAAAATACACAAATAATATGCTAAGGAGATTATTTTTGTATTTAGAAATCACAATGCTTTTTATTATGGCTATATTCCGTATGGATAAAAAATATGATTATGTATTTGTTTCAACTCCGCCTATTTTTATTGGTATAGCTGGCTTTTTGGCTAAAAAAAAGTTAAAAGCTGAATTATTATTAGATGTACGAGATTTATGGCCGGAATCCTTGTTAGGAGTTGGAGTTTTTGCAAATCGGTTTGTATTATCGATAGCATATGCATTAGAAAAGATGTTGTATCGTGTAGCTGATCAAATTATTGTAAATAGCGCAGGGTTTATTCCATACCTGGAGTTAAAAGGGGTTAGACGTGAAAAAATATCATTTATGCCAAACTCTTTAACAGAAGAAGAATTACATATGATAGAAACTAAACAAGCTATAACTGATTCGAGTACTAAAACAGTTGAAGTAATTTATACAGGAAATATCGGGTTAGCTCAAGATGTATTAAAGTTGATTGAGGTGGCTGAATATTTACGAGGAAAGGAAAATATTAAATTTAAAATAATTGGTTATGGGTTTAAAAGTTATCAGGTGGCTGAGGTTATTAAAGACAAAAAACTTTCTAATATAGAAATTATTAGAGCAAAAAGTCGTAATAAAACCCTAAAAGAAGTTGCAAAGGCACATATTGCATATGTTAGTTTAGTAGATGAAAAAGTATTTCAAACCGTTTTACCAGGAAAGGTTATTGATTATATGTGTATGAAAAAGCCTATTATTGGAGATGTGTCTGGATATGCCGAGAAAGTTATTAATGAAGCTCAATGTGGTTTGATTTCAAATGATCGAACAGTTAAAGAATTAGGAGAGCACATTATCAAACTAGCTGAAAATGAGATATTACGTAGAAAAATGGGGAACAATGGGCATGAATTTGCTTTCCAATATTTGAGGTGGAAAAATAATATTAAAGTATTAACAAGTTTAATGGAGGAAAATGATGCCACAGAAGAAAGTATGTATGTTCGTATGGAACCACTTCACAAATGATGCTCGTGTATTAAGAGAATGCACGGCTTTAGCTGAAGAGGGTTATGAAGTAGACCTGATTTGTATTCATGATTGGAAACAAAATGATTTACCTAAATGGGAGATGCGAAAAGAAGGATTTACAGTAACACGTGTAAATAATCGACTATCTCTTTTACAAAAAGGCTTGGGTGCAGCAAAACAAGTAAAGCAATTGATAACGAAAAATATAGTTACAATGTTTTTATTTGGAGTAATTGCAGCACTTTGTTTGTGGAAATTCCCAATGATAACATGTTTGATATTGTTATTTGGTGCATTATTTTCTATGGGAAAGCTACGGACATTAATTGTACGCTCTTACATACTGATTCAAATGGTTAAGGTTGGTTTGAAAAAAGAATATGATTTTTATCATTCCAATGATTTAAATACACTGCCACAAGGATGGCTTTGTGCAAAGGTATTTAGAAAAAAGAAATTAATCTATGATTCACATGAGGTACAGACCAGCCGTACAGGATATAATAGTAAAATTTATGGAATTATGGAGAAATTCTTTCTGAAATATACAGATGTGATGATTATGGAAAATCATACTCGTGCAAAATATGCGGAAGATTTATATGGCTTTTACCCTAAGGTCATTCATAATTATCCTTTTGTAACACAACCAGAGGACAGTAATTCGATTAATTTGCATGAAGTGTTAGAGATTCCACAGGAAGAGCCTATTTTATTATATCAAGGCGGAATTCAAGTGGGGAGAGGTCTAGAAAAGCTAGTACAAGCAGTTCCAATGTTTAAAAAGGGCACACTTGTATTTATTGGTGATGGACGTATTAAACCTGAGTTACAGAAGATGGTATTAGATTTAGGCTTGGACAATAAAGTGAAGTTCATTCCAAAAGTACCTGTGAATGAATTATTACACTATACGAAGAACGCCTATTTGGGTTTTCAAGTTTTAAATAACGTTTGTTTTAACCATTATTCAGCTTCATCTAATAAACTATTTGAATATATGATGAGCGGGGTTCCGGTTGTTGCTTGTAGTTTTCCGGAGATACAACGTGTGGTGGAAAATGAATATGTTGGGGTTTGTATAGATTCTCACAATCCAGCTTCCATTGCTGAAGGAGTAAACTATATACTAGAACATCCAGAAGAGAGAGAGAAAATGAGAGAAAATAGCTTCATTGCCCGTAATAATTATAATTGGGAAAATGAAAAAGAACTCTTTATAAAAATATATAAGGATTTGGAATAATATAGGGGAAAATATTTTTGATTTCTACGTTACCATATGAACTAAAAGATGGGAATGAGGGTTTCTTGAAGAAAGTAAAGCTAAGTGTAATAATTACAAATTATAACAAAGGACAATATTTAGTTCAGTGTTTACAATCTGTTGTTGAGCAGACATTAAAGGGGATTGAAATTATTGTTGTTGATGATGGCTCAACCGATAATAGTATGAGAGTATTGGGACAGTATGAAAAGCAACATAATAATTTGAAAGTTTATAGACAACAGAATGCTGGTGTGAGTGCTGCTCGTAATACCGGATTACAAAAAGCAAACGGGGAATATGTTACATTTTTAGATGCGGATGATTATGTACATTTAGCTGGATACAAGAAAATGTATGAGGTTGCGAGCGGAAATAATGCAGATATGGTTATTGCCAATATTATTTGTTTTAATGAATATAAAAATTGGCCACTTTCATATATGAAAAAGTTATTTAATAAGAAATTCCCATTAATTAGAAACGTTGCGAAGAACTTAGAATTACATCTCACTCCATCCACGAGTAATAAGATATTTAAAAGAGAAATGTGTGTCCTTAATGGTATTCATTTTGATGAAGATCTTTGGGTTGGAGAAGACTTGCTATTTACCCAACAATGTTTGTTGGTTGCTGAAAGAGTAATCGTACGTGAAACACCCTTGCTTTATTATAGGATAGTAGATAACGGTAACAATAACCTATCTAAAAATACAACGATTACATTTTTTGATCAGTTAGTTATATTACAAATGAAATTAACTGCCATGTATAGAGAGAAAAAAAGGCTTGCGTTAATCCATACTATAGAAGCAAGACAGTGGAAATTCTTTGTGGATTCCATTGTTTTAAAGGGAAAAGATTTTTCAAATGAAAAGCTTTTAGAAGTCATTCAACTAGGAAATAAATTCCTATCAAGTCTAACTAGTTTTAAATATATAGAAGAATTTAATGTGCGGGATCAATTAATAACTGAAATGATAAAAGAAAATGATTCTATAGGTTTAGAGAAATTATTAAATATCTTTCAGGATGAATTAATTACAAAAGAACATGTATATGATAATAAGAAATATTATTATTTTTATTATCGATTTTTCCCTCGATATAAAGAATTATTACAAGTTAATAATTTAGCCCTAGTTCATAAAATTGAAGGAATAAAACTTCGTAAAGAGATTCTTACAATTAGTGGATATGCATTCGTTGAAAATTTATCAACTAAAAAAATAAAAAAAGAACTAGTATTTTATAAGGATGGAACCACTAAAACAATCCAACTAAAAAACTCCTTACGTACGGATATATCATACTTATTTTCTAACAATACCATTGACTATAATGATGCGGGATTTGAAACAATAGAAGTCAATGTAAGAGATTGGTTAGAAGAGGGAGAATGGAAAATATCAATACGCCTCAGCATAGGGAAAACTGTTATTGAAGAACCGCTAAGGGTTCTGTTAGCACAGTTACGCAATAATACAAAGTATCAAAATGAAAATCCATTGGATATTAAGGTACTATATAAAAATAGTGAAGCTACAATTCAAATTCGTAAGTCTAACTATATGAAGAGAATGATGAATACATGTAGTGAAGTTAAGCGAGCAATTCGCTATGATTTAGGATTATTTAAAAGAAAAAATTATAAAGCGTTACTTGCAATTATATTCTATAAATTATTTGGATCATATTTTCGTAGAAAGAATATATGGTTAATTGGTGAAAGAGAAGATACAGCACAAGATAATTCCTATCACTTATTTAAATATATTCGAAAGAAACACCCTGATATTCCAACTTTTTATATTATTAATAAGGAAAGTAATGATTATAAAAATATCGAGGGATTAGGGAATATAATCCAATACGGAAGTTTTAAACATACATTCTATTTATTAATTTGTAATAAAACAATTAATAGTTATTCAGAAACAGCCAATATGTATACGGACGATTATAAGCACATTTTAAAGTACTATCCCGAATGGCAGCAAAATAAGAAGATTTTTATTCAACATGGGGTTATAGGTGTAAGTCGCGTAAATCATGTGTTAAATAAAAATCGAATGGGCTATTCTCTATTTGTTGTGTCCTCACAGTTTGAGAAGGAGCATATCGTCAAAGAATTTGGATATGAGGAAGATGAAGTAATCGTAACAGGGCTTGCACGTTGGGATGCCCTAAAGGATGAAAGTAAAGGAAATGAGATTTTACTCATGCCAACTTGGAGAAGTTGGATTAAAACGAAAGACCAATTAATGAAATCTAAGTATTGGCAGACATATATGTCATTTTTAAAAAGTAAAGAGCTCCATAAGATGTTAGAAGAGAAAGACATGACATTGACTTTCTTTCCTCATTATCAGACTCAAAAATTAGGTGCTGAAACGCCTGTATTTCATGAACGAATCAAGGTCCTGAAACAGGGTAAAGAAACAGTGCAAAGTCTACTAAAACGACATCGTTTACTAATTACAGATTATTCTACAGTTTCATTTGACTTTGCTTATATGAATAAGCCTGTTATTTTTTTTCAGTTTGATTACGGTGAATTTTATTCTAAACACTATAATGAAGGCCCGATTAATCATAGGACAGAGTTGTTTGGAACAAGAGTAGAAAGTGAAAAAGATATACACCTTTTATTAAATGATTTCGAAAGTTCATTGCAAAGTCTTAATTTGGAGAAGGTAAATAAGTACGTTATAAAGCCAAAAGAGTTACATTGTCAAATGTTATTTGAAAATATAAAGGGAGTGTAGAGATTTGAAAAAGCCACTAATTTCAGTGATTTTGCCTATATACAATGTAGAGATGTATATAGAGGAGTGTTTAAATTCTTTAGTGAATCAAACAATTGGTGTAGAAAATTTAGAAGTTATTATGGTAAATGATTGTTCTACAGATTTTACAAAATCAATAATGGATAAATATAGTGAAAAATATTCGAATTTCATATCAATCCACTTAGAAAAAAATACAGGTTCGCCGTCTACACCTAAAAATATAGGTGTGGAGCAAGCAACAGGTGAGTACTTAATTTTTCTAGATCCAGATGACTACGTTCCTAAGGATGCTTATGAGAAATTATATGAGTATGCTCAAAAGTATAAATCAGATTTTGTAATGGGAAGTTTAGCTCGTTTTAATTCGCAGAAGCAATGGAAACAACCGCAATTAAACACCGCAATGTTACAAAGGTATCATAGAAATATTAAGATTGAAGAGAAACCAGAATTTCTATCTGTCTTAGGCTATTTAGTAAATAAATTAATTAAAACATCTTTTTTTAAGAAGTATAAAATTCAATTTAATCCATCAATTAAATTAGGTGAAGATTTTATTATATGTAATCAACTTATGTTATTAGCTAAAAGATTTAGTTATATTCCGGAAAATGTATATTTTTACAGGATGAGAGATGAAGAAGAAGAAAATTCCCTTACACAGCTGGAGCCGTATGAAGCAATTTCAAATTTTGTTATAGCGGATAATATTATATTTAGTAATTTTTGTGATTTAAAGAAGGTGGATTTGTACAAAAACTCCAATTTGCAAACAGTTCAATCGATTATCTATCGATTGAACGATGAATTTCTTGCCTTATCAATTAAAGAACAAAGAGAAATTTTAAATTTGGCACATCCTACGGTATTAAGATTTGATGATGAATTTTTAGAGGAATTAATAGAATTTGATAGAGGTCTTATAAAATTTTTAAAAGAGGGAAATATAGAAAATATTATATTATATATTGAATTAAAGGTGAAAAGAAATGAAGCTTTTCAAGCTCAAAGAGAATTGCAAATAGCATCAAAGGAACTGAATCGTATTTATAAGTCGAAATATTGGAAGATGACTAAGCCTTTTCGAAAAGTTAGGGCTAAATTAACTTTAAAAGTGAAAAAACTAGTACCCGTTTCAAAATAAAAATATTTAAGGTGAGGACATGAATAAAAATATAAAAATTTCGGTAATAGTAAATACGTACAATTTTGAAAAGTATATAAAAAAATGTATAAATTCTATTTTGAGTCAAACTTTTGATTTAAATAAAGTTGAAGTTTTAGTGATAGATGATTGCTCAAATGATGAAACACTAAAAATTTTAGACTGGTATTCTAAAAAACATCACAATATAAAAGTAATTAAATCAGAAAGTCGTATAGGTAATCAGGCTATATTGAAAAATATTGGAATAGATAAGGCTGTAGGAAAATATGTCACTTTTTTAGATGGTGATGATTATTTTGCTAAAACAGCTTTGGCAGATCTATATGTTAAAATAGAAGAAGATAAAGTGAACTTAGTATTAGGTAGTTTAGTAAGAACTATTAAGAAAAAAAATATTATTCCGTGGGATTATAAACAATCATTTATGCAGCTAGAAATGTTAAAAACATCTATAACAAAGGATCCGAGAATCTTATCAGTACTACTTCATAAATTTGTTGGACTCGTGAATACCTCTTTTTTAAGAGAAAATGAGATTAGATTTAATAAAGAGTTACCAATTTACTGTTCAGAAGCATTCGTGAAACAACTATTAATTAAAACTAAGGTATTTTCTTATATACCTAACTTAGTTTATAACTATCGGGTAAGAAATCAAGAGAAGGATATTTCTATCTCTCACGTCCATTCGTACAAAATATCTCAAGAAGTTGGGAAACTAGATGCTATTTTATATGAGTACTGTCAGAAACTAAATATCATAAACGAGGTATATGGGGCAATTAATTATATTTTTGTTAGAAATGCTATATTTAAACTGGACTATGATTTCAATAAATTGCCAGAAGAGTTGAAAGAAGAAGTTCTAATAAACTATTTGAGCTTAATGAAAAGAGCTAATACACACAGTATTCGAAGGTTTAACAAACTAAATACATTAATAATTAAGCTAATTAATGAAGAGAAATATGAGCAAGCAATTTCTTTATTGAGCGTAAAATTATCAAAAGAGTATTATGAAGAGCGGTTGGAAAATCTAAAAGGTCGAGATGTCAAACTTGAACATGTAAAGAAATCCAAGTCGTGGATTATTACATCTCCTATAAGAATGATAAAAAAAATGTATATGAATATTAAGGAGCAAGTTTCGGATCAATTATTGTTAATTTGTTACTTTATGACTAAATCATATTATGGGAAGAAAAATATATGGCTAATTGGTGAGAGAAATGATCAGGCAGAAGATAACGGCTATCATTTATTTAAATATTGTAGAACCCATCGATCAGATTTGAATTTGTATTATGTTATTGATAAGGACGCAAAGCAACTTGAAAATATAAAATCGTATGGAAATATAATATATCATTCAAGCTTTAGGCATAAGTTAATGATGTTGCACGCTAAAGTTTATATTTCAGCATATCACTTCTTAACATTCTCATTTCCAAGGCCAGGAAGGGAATTCCAAAAAAAGTTTGCGAAATATATTAATGCTAGAGAAGTATTTTTACAACACGGTGTATATATTCATGATGTGAGTAAATGGACATTTAAAGAAAAAAACCCTTATGATTTATTTATTACAAGCTCTGAGTATGAAAGGCAATATGTAATTAAAGAATTAGGTTATGAGAAGCAGGTAGTAAAGAATGTGGGATTGAGTCGTTTTGATAATCTTTATAAAAATGATGTGAAAAGGGAAATATTGATTATGCCAACGTGGCGAGATTTTTTACGCCATCAATCGCGTAAACAATTTGTGTACTCGGAGTATTATCGTAGATATAATGATTTAGTTAATGATGCCCGTTTTATAGAAATGCTTGAAAAGTATGATTTAAAAGTTAATTTCTATATTCATAGTGAGATGCAAAGGTTTATAGATCTATTTAATTTTGAGAATGAAAGAATTGTAATTCACACAAAACAACAAGCATCGGTGCAAAATTTATTGAAAGAAAATAGCTTATTGATTACAGATTATTCATCTGTTTCAGCTGATTTCCTGTATATGGATAAAGCGGTGATTCTATATCAATTCGATCCTGAAAAGTTCCATTATAGACCTTCTAAATATATACGTTATCGAGATATGGGGAAAGTAGTAAATGAAAAAGAACTTGTTTTGGATGAGCTAGAGATGTTTATTCAAAATGATTTTAAATTAAACGCTAAACAGCTCAAGAAGGCAAAAGAAATATTCAATGTTCGAGATAGAAATAATTGTTATCGAACTATTGAATGCATAGAAGAAATGCAAATTAAGGCGAATTAATAAGTATATAATTTTTGAAATAATTATATGGTGGTTTTTTTATGAAGAAGATTGGTATTATAGGAAGTTGTGTTACGCGGGACGTTTTTGATAACAGTATTAATTTAAATATTGAGGAAGATTATGAAATAGCTTTTTATATGTCTAAGTCATCTTTAATTAGTTTAGATTCTCAGCCTATAAATGATATATCTGATATTAAACATCATACTAAATTTGGTACCAAAACACTGCAAGCAGATTTTAGAAAAAATTGGTTTGAGTACATTCCTTTAGATCTGGATGTATTAATTATTGATTTTATGGATGAGAGGTATGATTGCTTTCATATAGGTGAAGGTTCTATTATTACGAGAAGTGATTTTCTGTTAGAATCAGGGCTAATTAATAAGTTGAATATTGAAAATCAATTATATCGAATAAAGAAAGAAACAGTAACCATGTGGGAGATTGCATGTGACAATTTTTTAAATAAATTATTTAAGTTTATAAATCCCGAAAAAGTTATACTTCATAAGGCACTTTATTTAAATTCTTTCAGGGATGCGGATGGAGTCATAAAAAGGTTTGATGGTACGTATAATAAGTATTTCACTTTAGATGAGGTCGAGAAGCATAATAAATTACTGGTTGGATATTATAATTACGTTACATTCAATCATCCGTATTTAAAAGTAATAGACTTAATTCAAGACAATAGTTTTGTCGCAAATTATGAACATAAGTGGGGGTTAGCCCCTTTTCATTATGAATCTAGATATTATCAAATTTTTAAGGTCAAATTAGAGGAATATTTAAGAAGTTAACTTAAACAGGACGAAAGCTGCTAATTTTATTGGGTAGTAGAGGGTATAGTGGAGGATTAATTTATGAAAGTTTGTGTAGTAGGTTTAGGATATATTGGTCTCCCTACAGCTGCCATGTTTGCGAAACACGGAGCTGAAGTAGTAGGGGTAGATATCAATCAACATGTTGTAGAGAAGTTAAATAAGGGAGCAATCCATATTGAAGAACCGGGGCTCGGAGAAGTTGTTCGGGAGACAGTAAGGAAAAGAAAATTAACTGCTTCTCTTGAAGTGGTCGAAGCAGATGTTTTTATTATTGCTGTTCCTACACCAAATAAAGATGATGAATATAAATCATGTGATTTGACTGGTGTTTTAACTGCTGTCAAAGAGGTTATTCCCAATATTAGAAAAGGAAACATATTAATTATAGAATCAACAATTGCTCCTCGGAGTATGGATGATTTTATCAAACCTTTAATAGAAGGTGCTGGTTTTACAGTTGGGAAAGATATCTTTTTAGTACATTGTCCAGAGCGAGTCTTGCCAGGAAAGATTATGGACGAAATTATTTTTAATAATAGGATTGTAGGAGGTATTACTCCAGCTTGTTCCAAAATGGCAGCCCGAGTGTATAGCTTATTTGTGAAGGGTGAAATAATTCAAACTGACGCTAAAACAGCAGAAATGTCCAAGTTGATGGAAAATACGTTCCGGGATGTAAATATTGCATTATCAAATGAGTTAGCAAAAATATGTCAAAACTTAAAAATAAATGTATTGGATGTTATTGAAATGGCCAATAAGCATCCACGTGTAAACTTACACCAACCAGGACCTGGTGTGGGGGGGCATTGCTTAGCGGTCGATCCGTATTTTATTGTAGCCAAAACGCCGGAAATAGCTAATATTATTCAGATGTCTCGTGATGTGAATGTTTCTATGCCATTGTACGTTTGCGGGAATATTGAACAATTGCTTAAAGGAATTGAGTCCCCTAAAATTGCTATATTTGGGGTTACTTATAAAGGAAATACAGATGATATGAGAGAAAGTCCAGCTTTAGAGATCATTGATGAGTTATATCAAAAAGGATATAATGTGACGATTCATGATCCTTATGTTAAGAGTGAGTTATTTAACTTGAAGACTGCAGAAGAAGCTGTAGAAGGTGCAGATTTAATATTAGTATTGGCTGATCATAACGAGTTTAAAACTATAGATTACAGCCAATTTGTTTCAAAAATGCGCCAACCAATTTTATTCGATGCTCGAAATTGTATACCTTTAAATAAAAAAGGTAAAATGAAGGTGATTAATTTCGGGAATATTCATGAAATGTTAAAATCAGATGAGGTTTTTGTATGAAAGCTATAAAAAGTGTTATTAAGGAACAATTAGATAACTTATATTTAATGGGAAGGCTTTCTATATATGAAATTAAGCAGCAATATGCTGCTAGTACATTAGGGATTATATGGGTGTTTTTAAACCCTTTAATTCAAATTTTTGTATATTGGCTGGTATTTGGTTTAGGAATTCGAGGTGGGGCTCCTGTAGAAGGAGTTCCGTTCTTCGTTTGGATGATCTGTGGTATTATTCCATGGTTTTTTATAAATGGCTCAATTATTCAAGGGTCAAATTCTATTTATGCTAAACTAAATACAGTTTCTAAAATGAATTTCCCATTGAGTGTAATACCTACTTATATTATCTTATCGCAATTATATACACATTTAGTGTTACTGGCAGTTTTAATACTTATTGTTATATGTATTAAAGGTATAAGTATTCTTAGTATAGTTGGGTTGATTTATTGCATACTTTCTACATTTAGTTTTTTAATTGCTTTATCTTTTATTACCTCTACTATCTCTACAATTTCAAGAGATGTACATTTATTTATTCAATCGATTACAAGAATGTTATTTTATTTAACACCAGTTTTGTGGAAACCGAGTGAGCATATGAATAGTATATTTGCATTTTTAATGAAGATAAATCCGTTTTACTATGTAGTTGAGGGATATAGATCTTCATTATTACACGGAAGTATTAGTTTTATAGGTTCATTGTATACATTATATTTTTGGGGAGTAACAATTATTTTGTTTGTGATTGGGGCAATGTTCCACGTTAGATTCCGCAAGCAGTTTGTTGATTACTTATAAAAGGTGAATAATCCAATGAGTTATAAAGTGAAGTTTGAACATGTTACAAAAAAGTATAAAATGTATAGTAAATCTTCAGATAAATTAAAGGATTTATTTTTTAGAAATGATAATGGTGATTATCATTATGCTTTAAATAATGTTAGTTTTGAAGTGCCAGAAGGGGAAATAGTTGGAATTGTTGGCTTAAATGGTTCAGGGAAGAGTACACTATCAAATTTAATTGCTGGCGTTACTATTCCAAATAAGGGAAAGGTTACAATTAATGGTTCTGCATCTTTGATTGCAATTTCTTCGGGATTAAATAACCAATTAACTGGAATTGAAAACATTGAGCTAAAAGCCTTAATGATGGGGCTTACGAAAGAACAAATTAAAGAAATTACACCAAAAGTTATTGAGTTTGCTGATATAGGAAAATTTATGTATCAACCAGTGAAGACTTATTCAAGTGGAATGAAGTCTAGAATTGGATTTGCGATTTCGGTTCATATTAATCCAGATATTTTGGTAATTGATGAAGCTTTATCTGTTGGAGATCAAACGTTTACTAAAAAATGTTTAGATAAAATGAATGAATTTAAGGAACAAGGGAAAACTATCTTTTTTATTAGTCATTCACTTTCTCAAGTGAAAAACTTCTGTACAAAAGCTCTTTGGCTACATTATGGTCAATTTAAAGAGTATGGGGATGTAGATGAAGTAGTTGGGCATTACGAAGGATTTTTGAAGAGATATAATCAAATGACAGCAGAAGAACGAGAAAAGCAAAAAGAAGAAGAGTTATCGAATTGTCAACACGGATTATTACAAGCAAATCCTACAAGTATTAAAAGAAAGCCTTACCGCAAAGTCAAAGTAAAGAGAAAAAAATTTGTTATACCTGCTATTGTTTTAACAATGATAGTAGCAGGAATTACTGCAGGAATTTATTATAAGGATATGTTGTTAGTTTCTAATAAGGCAAAAACGAATGCAGAAAAAATTGTTTCAAGTAAGACTGTATCTGAAAATAAGATAAGCGAAAAAGAAAAGGTACAGAAGTACGTTGTAATGAGTAATGGGATTAGTATCCGTAAAGAAGCAAAGCTAAATAGTGATAAAATAGGTATAGCAAATTTTGGTGAGATTTTTAGTGTAGATAATAAAGATAAGAGCGTAGAAAAAAATGAAGAATGGTTAGAAGTTAAGCTATTAAATGGTGAAAGTGGATGGATTAATACAAAGTATATGGAACCATTTAAATTAGGAACTGAAATAGCTGAAGATATAAAATTAACAAATTTAACCGATTTATTGAAGCGTGTATACGGTGCGAATATTGTAATCGCTCCAGGATATTTAGGGAAAGCAATTGATGAGCTAAAGGTAGAATATCCTAGCCCCTTAATTACATTGCCGAATCAAGTTGGGAAAAAAATTATTAAAGATGGAAATATTCAATTTGTTATTTCACAAGATAAGATTGTTGAAGTTGTGCTTCAAGATATTTCAATGTCATTTGCAAAATTACATGAAGTATTAGGTACCGAAACGATGAACAATGATAATGAAAAAAATTATTTCTATGAAACTAAAAGTTATTATATTTCTGCACGTTCCGATGAAACGCATAAAGAAGTACAATCAATATCGATAGTGAAAAAGTAATAATAGTAGGCTTTGTTGGAGGTTTATCTTTTTTACAAAGATAAACCTTATTTTAAACAATTAAGCAGTTGGTAAAAATTATGAAGCTTAAAAAAGAATATATATTGAGATTTTTAAAAGCGAATAGGTGAAAGATAGATTGTAACTTGCAACAATATGATTAAAATTAAAAGTTATTAAGTAAGGATGGAGTAGGAATGAAAACAGTAAAAAAAGCTATTATACCAGCAGCTGGATTAGGAACTCGTTTTTTACCAGCAACTAAAGCAATGCCAAAGGAAATGTTACCAATTGTTGATAAACCAACAATTCAATACATTGTGGAAGAAGCGATTCAATCTGGAATTGAAGATATTATTATTGTAACTGGAAAAGGAAAGCGTGCTATCGAAGATCACTTTGATCATTCTTTTGAGTTGGAACAGAACTTACTAGAAAAGGGTAAGCATGAAATCCTTAAGAAGGTGCAGGAGTCTTCTAAAATTAATATCCACTATATTCGTCAAAAAGAACCAAAAGGTTTAGGTCATGCTGTATGGTGTGCTCGTAAGTTTATTGGTAATGAGCCATTCGCTGTTTTACTTGGTGATGATATTGTACAAGCTGAAACACCATGCTTACGCCAATTAATGGATCAATATGAGGCAACACAATCATCGGTAATTGGTGTTCAAACTGTTCCGGAGACGGAGACACATCGCTATGGTATTATTGATCCACTAGTACAAAAGGGGCGTAGTTATCAAGTTAGTAAGTTTGTAGAAAAGCCAGCTGAAGGAACAGCACCATCCAACTTAGCAATTATGGGGCGCTATGTATTAACGCCTGAGATTTTCACGTTCTTAGAGAATCAACAAACAGGAGCAGGTGGCGAGATTCAGTTGACGGATGCTATTCAGCGTTTAAATGAGATACAAAGAGTATTTGCTTATGATTTCGAAGGAAAGCGATACGACGTTGGAGAGAAGCTTGGATTCATTCAGACAACAATTGAAATGGCATTACAGCATGATGGATTAAAGAATGAATTATTAAGCTATATGGAGAAGTTATTACAAAAAGAAATGGTTAATAATTAACTTTCAAAAAAACCATCCCGGAAATTTATTGTAAAATAAATTTCTGAGATGGTTTTTTATAACTGTTTCATTAATTTATCTGCTACTTTTTTAGAAAGCTGCTTTGTCATTTTGGGAACAAATGGTTTTATGGCGCCGTTAAAAACAAAGGCTCCTGTACCAGTTGTTCGTAAATCTAACTGACTCGTTACTTTTGTAGTAGAAGGAGAGATTGATTCAGCATGAAAAAAGCCACTACCAATTAATTTTTTAGTTGGAGAAGTCATCGTAAAGCTAATTTTATTAGGCATTTGCCATTCAATAATTTCAACATTGAGATTAACGTCTCGTTTAATAAATCCTAAATCACCGTGCAAACGCCAAGTCGAATGTTTGTCATCAATAATTTTATGTTTAACATAACCTGTGACTAGTGGAGCCCAATTGTTTATATCGCTAATAAATTTCCAAATTTGATCTGGTGAAGTATTTAACTCTATAGTATGTATACCTTTTGCCATTTTTGGATTCCTTTCTAAAAATAAAGGTATTTGAATAAGTAGAATAAAATCACACATTCATTTTATTATAATATAGTTATGTAAATTCTATTACAAGCGTTTTTTGCTTTATTTTAATGATTTTTTATTAAAATTCATATTTCTAAATATCACATTTAAGAGAATGTAAGGAAAATAGAGAAATCCTGAGTAATATTGGGGAATTAATACGAAAAAGGTCGAAAATTAGGTTTTAATTTCTTATTTTTGTCATATATAATGAATCTTGAATACGACATTAAGGCTTAATATATTTGATATAATTTGCCTTTCCCTAACTTGGGTATACACTCTTTTCAACCTCCGTGTCAGTGATAATACACATTGAAAAGAGTGTATACATTTTTTTATTTAGAAGAGAAATCTTGAAATCCTTTTTTATAATGACAAATGAGATTTAAAATGGGATAATGATAGTATAACTTCCGGTGGTATGACCAATCTTGTTTAAGGAGAGAAGTGTATGCTAGATATTCAACAAATTAAAGAAATAATTCCTCATCGCTATCCATTTCTACTAGTGGATAAAGTTTTAGAAGTAGAAGAAGGAAAGCGTGCTATTGGGATAAAGAATGTTACAGCTAATGAAGAATTTTTTAATGGACATTTTCCAGATTATCCTGTAATGCCAGGTGTTTTAATTGTAGAGGCGTTAGCACAAGTTGGTGCTGTTGCTATGTTGAAGAAAGAGGAGAATCGTGGCCGTTTAGCATTCTTCGCAGGCATCGATAATTGCCGTTTTAAACGACAAGTCCGTCCAGGTGACCAACTTCGTTTAGAAGTTGAAATGACACGTGTACGTGGAGCGATTGGAAAAGGAAAAGCAATTGCTACTGTAGATGGTGAAATTGCTTGTGAGACAGAAATAACGTTCGCCCTTGGAGATAAAAAAGAATAGTAAACGTAAAATGTTTTTTATACAGATAGGTGGATACCGGGTTGAATTTTTAGCCTTGTGTCCACCTATTTTATTTGCAAGTATTAATATGTGATTTTTTTAACAAATAAGTTTAGTAGTAGTAACACTATAGAATATTAGTAAGAGTTTTTATTAAATAAGTTAGGGGGAAATTGGAATAATAGGAAGGGAATTTATATAAATTTGCAGGTATTTATAGCATGATGAAAGAATAAAGCAAAGGTAGGAATTTATAAATTAAACCGTTAAGTGTATAAGGGTAGGATTTTTAAAAAATTATAAAGGTTCACAGCGATTTCATAAGAAAAACACAACTTTTTAGTAAAAGAAATATAAAATGAGTTTATCAAAATAGAGAAAAAGAGATGATGAATGTGAAGCTATATGAGGTTTTACATGATTATGAGAATGGAAAGTTTAAAGATGGCGATATGTTTTTATATCAAAATAATCCAAGGATGATTGCAATTTTTAAATCGGGTAATTTTGTTTGGAACGATGACTATGTAGCTGTTAGCTGCAAAGACATTTCAAAAGATATTTGGTATATCAGAGAAAAGTAGTGAAGGGATAAAGGTACTATGCATAGGGGTTCATTCATATTAATTGTCTGAATGTTAAGTTATTTTTCTTTGATATGCGTGGAACAAGGGATTTATATAAATATAGAAAAAATCCATCTTAATGCGAGAGGATGGCCAAACTGAAAAATAATTAGAAATTAGAAGTGTGGATCTTTTTGTTTTATGGGGAAATTACACTTATATGAATATAGAAGATAATAAAAAACTTCATCATTGAATTGATGGAGTTTTTCTTGTTTTGATGGCAAATACTAATTGCTCTTTTTAATTTATCTTTTATTTTTAATCAAGAATAATGTAATATAGTGGGGAGTATAAAAATAGATATATTATTTTAAATTTTGATAAAGAGGGTAAAGGTATGAAAAAGAAAATTTTATTTTGGGTACTCGGTATTCTCGGAGTACTAATCATAGGTGGAGGAGTTTATGCCTATAATGTATATTCTTCTGTATCTAATACATTAAAGGAAGTTCATCAACCTTTAAAACGTGATCAAAACAACAGTAACGTTGGAGAAAAAGTTAGCAAGAGTGAACCAGTGTCAATTTTATTACTAGGGGCAGACGAGCGTGGTAATGATAAAGGGCGTTCAGACTCTTTAATGGTAATTACATTAAATCCTAAAAATAACTCTATGAAAACAGTAAGTATTCCTCGTGATACTTATACAGAAATTGTTGGAAAAGGTAAAAGCGATAAAATCAATCATGCTTATGCATTCGGCGGAGTAGATATGTCTGTAGCGACAGTCGAAAATTTCTTAAATGTTCCTATTAATTATTATATTGAAGTGAACATGGAAGGCTTTAAAGATATCGTTGATGCAGTCGGTGGGGTAGATGTAACTAATGATTTAGAATTTACGCAGGATGGACATCATTTTGCGAAAGGGAATATTCATTTAACAGGTGACCAAGCTCTAGCATTCACACGTATGCGTAAACAAGATCCACGTGGTGACTTTGGTCGTCAGATGCGCCAACGTCAAGTGATGCAAGGTGTTATCAAAAAAGGTGCAAGCTTCTCTTCTTTAACAGGTTATGGAGATGTATTAGCAGCAATTCAAAAGAATGTGAAGACAAACTTAACGCAAGATCAAATGTTTGATATGCAAAAGAACTATAAAGATTGCTTGAAAAATAGTGAGGATATCCAAATCCCAGGTGATGGTCACAAGGCAGCTGATGGCATTTGGTACTACTATGTTCCAGATGCAGCAAAACAAGATTTAACGAATAAATTAAGAGCGCATCTTGAAGTAACTAAGTAATAAGTAATGACCAAACTCCTTTAGACAGAATTCGGTTTCTCAAGTGCTAAAGGCCACGAAGTTTGGGCACAATATGTAACAGATTATTTCGTTGCTAAGTAATAAAGGTACACAAAAGGTATACGAGCAATCGTATACCTTTTATAATAAGTAAGTGAATAAGAAATCCTAATATATGTAGGAGGAAGACAATGAATTCAATTCTAATCTGCGGCGGAGCTGGTTATATCGGTTCTCACGCTGTGAAAAAATTAGTAGACGAAGGTTTATCTGTTGTAGTAGTAGATAACTTACAAACTGGTCATGAGGATGCAATTACGGAAGGTGCGAAGTTTTATAATGGCGACCTTCGTGATAAAGCATTTTTAAGAGATGTTTTTACACAAGAAAATATTGAGGCGGTTATGCATTTCGCAGCTGATTCTTTAGTTGGAGTTAGTATGGAGAAGCCTCTTCAATATTATAATAACAATGTGTATGGTGCACTTTGCTTATTAGAGGTAATGGATGAGTTTAAGGTAGATAAATTTATTTTCTCTTCTACTGCGGCAGCGTATGGTGATGTAGATGTGGAACTTATTACTGAGGAAACGATGACAAATCCAACGAATACGTATGGAGAAACGAAGTTAGCAATCGAGAAGATGCTTCATTGGTATAGCCAAGCTTCTAATTTACGTTACAAGATTTTCAGATACTTTAACGTGGCTGGTGCAACTCCAAATGGTATTATTGGGGAAGACCACCGTCCAGAGACACATTTAATTCCACTTGTGTTGCAAGTGGCGTTAGGTCAACGTGAGAAGATTATGATGTTTGGTGAAGATTATAATACACCAGATGGTACTTGTATCCGTGATTATATTCATGTTGAAGATTTAGTGGCAGCTCACTTCTTAGGGCTTAAAGACTTACAGAACGGCGGAGAGAGTGATTTTTATAACTTAGGAAATGGTAATGGTTTCAGTGTAAAAGAAATCGTTGATGCAGTTCGTGAAGTTACAAATCATGAAATTCCTGCTGAAATTGCACCGCGCCGTGCGGGAGATCCAGCACGTTTAGTTGCTTCTTCTCAGAAAGCGAAAGAGAAATTAGGTTGGGATCCTCAGTATGTAAATGTGAAGACAATCATTGAGCATGCTTGGAATTGGCATCAGAAGCAACCTAATGGATATGCTAAATAAAGTGAAATTTTAATCAGTGGAGGAGTCATCCCACTGCCCGTTAATGCGGGGTAAATATAATAAGTGAAAGAGAGGGTATCGTCGACAAAATATGTTCGACAATACCCTCTCTTTTTTTATAAGATTTTTGCTATACTAAACTGTACTATAATACGGGATGGAAGGAGGAGAATAATGAAAATACTTGTAGTTGATGATGAATCAAGTATTCGTAATTTGATTCGGATGCAGTTGGAGATGGAAGGATACGAAGTGTTGACTGCGGCTGACGGGAGAGAAGCTTTAGAGAGATGGAAGGAAGGGCCAGATGTATTGATTTTGGATGTTATGCTTCCAGATACAGATGGGTATGAGTTACTTCGTCTGTTTCGTGAGAAAAATAGGGATATTCCAGTACTCATGTTAACTGCAAAGAGTCAGATGAATGATAAATTGCTTGGGTTACAGCTTGGTGCGGATGATTATGTGACGAAGCCTTTCAATTATGCGGAGCTTATTCTTCGTGTGAAGAATATGAGCAGGCGTGTGAAGAAAGAGGAGGTCGCTGTAAGCCACGAGGTTATTCGAGCTGGAGAGTTAATCATTTGTCCTAAGGAAAGAAAAGTACATGTTAGTGGAGAAGAAATTCAGTTAACGTACCGAGAGTTTAATTTATGTCAGTTGTTTGTTTCCAATCCACAACGTGTATTTATGAGAGATGAGTTACTTGAGAAAGTATGGGGGTTTGAGTATATCGGAAATACGAGAGCGGTTGATATTATGGTGCAAAGACTGCGGAAGAAGCTAGGGAGTAGCGGGGAATATATTAAGACAATTTATGGCGTTGGCTATAAACTGGATTGTTAAGTGGTGATGGTATGTCTTTAAAAAGAAATATGGTGTTTGGAATAGTGGGACTGTTAATCCCGATTTTTGTTCTTTTGTACGCAGTTGTTTATATTACGTTAGAAAAGAATATGTATCATAACGCGGCAAATTCTTTAGAGAAGTTAAGTGTAGAAGCACAAATTTATACGATGAATTATTTAGAGAAGGAAGCAGAGGTAGAGACGCTCGGTCCGAATTCACTTTTAATTGCTTCGTATTTAGCGAAGCGCATGGATGTCCGTGTACAGATGATTGGAAAGAATGGAGATGTTGTTGCGGATACACAAAAAGGAGCACTTCTTCATCGAAACATTGATATTGGGAGCTCTTTGAAGGGGAAGAAGTCTTATGTTTTTGAAGAGGGAGACCCAGCTCCAATTCTTTTGTTTTCAAGCCCAGTTTATTATGGAAACGATGTCATTGGAAGTGTTCGCTTCATAAATGAATTAACGGGTGAGAAGGAAGTTTTGACAAATGTTGGTTGGACGTTCTTAATGACGTCTCTTTGTCTCGTAGCTACGGGTATTTTCTTTGCAATTCGATTGGCAAAGTCTCTTCATAAGCCGATTGATCAGTTAAGACAAATGGCACAACGGCTTGCGAATGGGGATTATAAAAGCAAGATTGAGCTAAATGAATATGTGGAAATTGCTCAGCTTTCGGCATCTTTTAATGCGATGGCCGATGGAATTGAACTGCATATTAAGCAATTGAAAGAGGAGAAAGAGAAGCAGAAAGATTTCTTAGACCGTATTACGCATGAGCTGAAAACACCGTTAACGGCGATTATTGGTTATGTGGATTTAATTCCGAAGTTAAAGGCGAAGGAAGATGTACAGGAGAGCCTGCGTTATGTAGCTGTAGAAAGTGAGCGTTTATTATCACTTGTAGAGGAATTACTTAAGTCTTCAAAGTACGGGAAGAGTACGTTTGAAGTGTCACCTACAGTTGTGAATATAAAGGAATTAGCAGAAGAAGCAGTTTCAATTGTGAAACCTCGCCTGCAGAAATTTGAGATTGAAGTTATAAATGAGTTAACAGATGTGCATGTTGTTGCGGACTTCGATAAGACGAAACAGATATTCTTAAACGTGCTGGATAATGCGATAAAATATAGCGATGCTACGCAAATTCGTATGAATGTAATTGTAAATGAACGTGAGGCGAAGGTTTTTGTTCATGATGATGGCATTGGTATAGATGAAGGTGTGCTTGCAGAGTGGAATGAATCGCCAGAAGGGAAGGTACTTCCTTCTAGTTACGGGAATGGTTACGGTTTGTATATTTGTCAGGAGATTATGAATAAACAGGGCGGAAGTATGCGGATTGAGAGTAGTGAAGAAATAGGTACTACGATATTTATTACATTCTTGCTTCCGAGACGGATGGAAGATATAAAAAACTTGAAAGCGGTTAAATGATACATTTATGAAACAATTATGCGGTATTTTCGAAACAACGTTTTTTTATCTTGGAGGTAGGCAGAAATGAAAAGGCTATCATTTCAAATTCTTATGTTTGTCCTTTGTATAATCGTTTCTCTTATTTTGTTTTATGTGATGGAGAAGCAAATATATAATCGAATCACCATAGTGAATGACAAACAAACTGTTTTACAAAGAGTGAATGAATCCCTGCCTACTGAAATGAAAGTTAGGCATGAAAAGTGGGGAGAAATTGTTATAACGGATGAAGTTCGTTTGCATACGGTTGTTTCATTCTTTGACCGAATTCAAATAGAACCGAGAGAAGCTAAGAATCAAGAACAAGTATTTACTGGAGAAGTAACGTACTTGAATGGACATAAACGTACTTTTGCAGTAGGTGACTTGTTCCAGTACGGGGCTGATATGTACGGAAAGAATGGTACGGACCCAATGATTTCAGCATTTCAAACGTATTTGTTAAGCCTGTATTACACACCAGAACGTATTAGTGATTTTTTTGCGTCAGCGCAGGATGTTATAGTACGCCAAGGTGATGTAGAACGTGCGATGAATCTTACGCACATACTTGATTCGATTCGGTACGCAAAGCAAATTACAGATTACGGAGAAATACAGAAATTGTTACAATCACAGAATGAACCGATTGCTTATATTACCGCTTATAAAACAGGGAAGCGTATAAAGAATGAGCGAGAAGACATTCTTACTATTTCTGTATATCCATCGTACTTTGTTGTGCAATATCTCGGTGATAATAATGGGAATGTCATGTATATGAAAAGCTCCCTCGCAAATTTATTTGTAAAGGAGAATGTGTCATGAGAAAGATAGCCTTTTTCTTCTTTTTGCTAGTAATTGGAGGAGCGATGTCTAGTTGCTCTCGAGATACAACCTCTATTAAATATAATAAAAGTGGTCTCCCTATTTTGGATGATCGTCATCTTGTTGCGTATGTAGCAGCTCGTGAGGAAGTGGGTGAAGCTTTGCTGTCATCATTTTGTAAACCACGCGGCTGTACGTATGAATTTATTCGTCTTTCGACAGAAGAGCTTCTTCGGAGGGTAGAAGAGGAAGCTGGAAATCCGAAAGCGGATATTATTATTGGCGGTACGGTAGACGCGCATCAAATGATGAAGCAAAAAAATCTATCTATTCCTGTTACGAGTCAGCATGCGAACCGTATTTCAAAAACTGTTAAAGATAAAGACGGTTATTGGTACGGTTATGAAGTGGAGAAACTGGCAATTGCGATCAATAAAGAGCGGTGGAATGAAGAAATAGCACCGCTCGGACTTTCTTATCCATCAAGGTGGCAAGATTTATTAAATCCAGTATATAAGGGAAAGATTGTAATGCCAGATCCAAATGTCTCAGGAACAGCATATACGTTTTTTCAATCACTCATTGATACTGTAGGTGAAGAGGAAGCGAAGGAATATGTTAAGAAACTCGCAGGACAAATTGGTGAAGTAACGGTGAATGGTTACATACCAGTAGAGCTAGTTGCGAGTGGTGAGTATATGATAGGCATCAATTTCATGGGAGACCAGAGAATGCTTCAAAAACAAGGCTTTCCAATTGTAAGTATTGTACCTGAGCAAACAGGGTTATCTGTTAATGCGATTTCGAAACTAAAACGTGCACCGAATGGTATTATTGCGGATTTATTTATTGATTATTGTTTATCAGAAGAAGCGGGTCACATTTTAGAGAAGGTTTCGTTTGGCGTACCAACGATGTTTGCGAAGAATGAGCAAGAAATAGAAGGACAGCCGGTTAGAAGAACAAACAAAAATATATCAAATAGCGGAATAATCGAGATATGGAATAGACAGCGTCTCTCTCAGAAGTGAGAAAAGGAGACGAAAATATATGTTTAAATGGCTTAAGCCAGCACCTGCAATTGAGCGATTGCCAGCGGATATGATTGATCGAGTATACAAATTATTACGTATTCGTGTATTAATGGGAATTTCAGTTGGGTATGCTGCTTATTATTTAGTTCGTAGTAACTTTACGTTATCAAGTACGTATTTAGTACAAGAATATGGATTTAGTACAGCTGAAATTGGACTACTAGGTTCAATCATGGCAATTGTTTATGGATTTAGTAAGTTCTTTATGGGGAATTTATCAGATAAAGCTTTCGCCCAGCGCTTTATCGCAGTCGGTTTATTCTTATCAGGGCTTGTAAATATTTGTTTCGGTTTTGCATCATCCTTTGGAATGATTGTTACATTACTTGTTCTAAATGGTATTGTACAAGGTATGGGAGCACCACCTTGTAGTATCGTTATGACGAAATGGTTCTCGAAGAAAGAACGTGGTACGAAAACAGGTATTTGGAATATTTCACATAACGTTGGCGGAATGCTTGTGCCACCACTTGTCGGAATTGGTGTAGCTATTTTTGGTGAAAACCATTGGCAAGGCGGCGTGTTTATTTTCCCAGCGATTATCGCAATGGTAATTTCAGTTCTTGTTTGGATTAATGCGAAGGATACACCAGAATCAGAAGGTCTTCCTCCAATTAATGAGTATCGTAATGACTATGAAAATCTTGAAAAAGCAGATCATGCTAACAAGATGTCACCAAAAGAAATTTTAATGAAATATGTAGTGAAAAATAAATTTGTTTGGTTCTTATGTATTGCGAATGCATTTGTGTATTTAATTCGCTTCGGTGTTATTAACTGGGTTCCACTTTATTTAACGACAGTTAAAGGTTTCTCAAAAAATGAAGCACATGCGGCATACGCAATCTTTGAGGGTATGGCAATTCCAAGTTCATTAATCGTTGGTCTTTTAAGTGATAAACTATTTAAAGGAAAACGTATGCCATTATGTATCATTAGTATGGTCGGAGTTGTTATTGGTACGTTTGTATATTGGCAAGCAACTAGCATACTTGTTGTAAGTATTGCAGTTTCTATTATTGGTTGTTTAATTTATGTACCACAGTTCTTAATTGGTTTAAGTGCGATGGAATTAGTACCGAAATTTGCAGTAGGTACGACAGTTGGTATGTGTGGTCTATTCGGTTATGTAGGCGGAAGTCTTGTAGCAAACGCAGCAATCGGTGTTATTGTTGATCGTTCTGGCTGGGACGGTTGCTTCATCTTACTATTAACAGGTGCAATTTTATCAACAGTCTTCTTGTTCATCGTTCAACGTGGACATGAGAGCAAAGGCCCTAAAGCGGCGTAATATTTTATTTAAAAAGCTATCCAATCACCATTTTGGATGGCTTTTTTTATATTAATATAATCTTTCCTTAAATCTATCTTAAAAGACAAGATGTCATATTTCTAATCATTGGAATTTTTGTTACAATATAAATGAATGTGTAAAACTTTGTAAAAAGAATGTAATAATATGTAATTTGTTTTCAGAAAGTTTTATACAATTCGAATATCTACTAAACTATTAAGTTATAAAAGGAGAGAGAATATGTTACCAAATACGGTTCGTACTCCAAACAAGAAGAAGAAATGGATTATTATCGGGGTTATTGCACTAATTGTTATTGTAGCAGCAGTTAATATTTTTGTAATACAAGGGAAGAAGAAGGGCGCAACAACAACGGCTGATGCTGTAAGTTTTGAGAAGGTAACGGAGCGAAAGCTTAATAATACGAAGTTAATTGCGGGACAGGTGAAGCCTGCAAATATTGAAAGTTTCTATGCTGATCCGACTAAAGGAAAAGTGAAAGAAATTGTTGTGAAAGAAGGGCAAGAGGTAGAAAAGGGAACAAAGTTATTCTCTTATGATAATGAAGAAATGAATCTTCAAATGAAGCAAGCTGAGCTTGATCAGAAGATGGCGGATATGCGTTATGATCAAGGGAAGAAGAAGATTGATTCGTTGAAGAAAGAAGTTAAGAAGGCGAAAGATAGCGGAGCTGGGAAAGAAGTAACAGATCCGATGGAAGAGCAAGTAAGTGAGTTAGAGATGGCGCAAAAGACAACCGATCTTGAGAAAGAAAAAGGAAAGTTACAAAAAGAAGAATTAAGTAAAAAGCAGAAAGAGCTTACGATTTATAGTAATTTTACTGGTGTCGTTCAAAAGTTAGATAAAGATGCGGCGCAAAGTTCATCTCAAGCTTTAGGTGGTCAAGGAAAGGCATTTTTACAAGTCGCTTCTAAAGATCCGTTCCAAGTTCAAGGGACGTTAACTGAGCTTCAAAAGTCACAAATTCAACCAGATCAAACATTTACTGTAACTGCGAAAGCAAATAATAAGAAAAAGTGGACAGGTAAAATTACAGAGGTAAGTGAATTCCCAACGAGTGCAGAGATGGCTCAAGCTGGTGGTATGGGTGAAGCGACTCAAAATATGTCCCAATATACATATAAAGCAAGTCTTGATAGTCAAGATGGTTTATCTCCGGGTTATCACGTTTCATTACAAGTAAATTTAGAGAATAAGACGATGATTGCTGTTCCAACTAAGAGCATTGTAGAAAAAGGCGATGATGCATTTGTTTATGTTGAGGATAAAGGAAAGCTTCGTAAACAAAATGTGAAAAAAGGTTCTACTGATGGAGACTGGACAGAAATTACTGAAGGCGCAACAGTGGGGCAAAAGGTGGTTAAAAATCCTTCCGACGACGTGTATGACGGAATGGAAGTGAAAGAGAAATGATTACGTTAAATAATATTGCTAAAACGTATTATCAAGGAAAGTTGGCAGTGCCGATCTTACATGATATTAGTTTAACAATTCAAAGCGGTGAGTTCGTTTCGATTATGGGACCGTCTGGTTCTGGTAAATCAACGCTTATGAATATTATCGGTTGTTTAGATCGTCCAACAGAAGGCGAATATATGCTGAATGATGTGAATATCTTAACAGCAGACGAGTCAAAGCTTGCTTTAATTCGTAATGAATATATTGGCTTTGTGTTTCAGCATTTTAATTTGCTGCCACGTCTTTCAGCAGTAGAAAATGTTGAACTTCCGCTCGTATACGGTGGTGTGAAGAAAGCAGAGCGTCGTCAAAGGGCTCTGGAAGCGCTTGGTAAAGTCGGTTTATCAGATAGGGTTCACCATTTGCCGAATGAATTATCAGGTGGACAGAAGCAGCGTGTAGCGATTGCAAGGTCGATTGCGAATAATCCAACGTTCATTATGGCTGATGAGCCTACTGGTGCGCTTGATACGAAGTCTGGTGAGCAAGTGATGAATATTTTCACGAAGCTTAATGCAGAAGGTACAACGATTGTTATGGTTACGCATGAAGAGGAAGTAGCAGCGTATTCTTCTCGCCGCATTGTACTGCGAGATGGGAAAATTACAGAAGATAGAAGGTGTGCGGTATGAGTTTACTAGATAGTATAAAAATTGCCCTATCTTCTATTTTAGCTCATAAATTGCGTTCAGCTCTTACGATGCTCGGTATTATTATCGGTGTTGGTTCTATTATTACTGTTGTTGCGATTGGGCAGGGCGGGGAAGCTGCACTGAAATCACAATTTGTTGGGTCAGGTAATCAAACGGTTCCGATTCATTATAGTGCAGATATGAATGATCCCTTTGGTATGGAAATGATAGAAGCACCGAAGATAACTGAAGAAGATATTTTTGAAATTAAAAAAATTCCAGAGATCGCACATGTTGTAACAACAAATTCAAGTATGGAACCACTTGATATTGAAGATAAAATAGAAATGGTGAATATTACTGGATTAGATAGTGAGTACTTTGCAGTAAATAAAGTAAAGGTGTTAAAGGGACGTTCTTTACAAGAATCAGATGTGGATCAAGGTAATAACGTCGTCATGATTAGTAAGCAACTCGAAGAAAAGGTGTTTAAGGATGCCAATCCAGTCGGCAAAATTATTGAAATGAAAGGTCAACCGATGCAAATTATTGGTGTCTACAAATCAGATAACGAATTTATGGGAATGGGACCATCAGAGGCACTAGTTCCAATTTCATTATGGCCGACACTGTATGGGAAAGATGAAATTCAAAATATTTCTGTTCAAGCAAAAAATGTAGATAATCTAGAAAAAGCCGGTAAAAAAGCTGCAGATGTTTTAAACAGCCGTAAACCGAGTGATGCAACTGGTAAATACGAAGTTATGAATTTAAAAGAAATTCAAGAAGGTATTTCAAAAATGACAGGTATTATGACTATGATCATCGGCGGTATCGCTGGTATTTCACTAGTCGTTGGCGGTATTGGTGTTATGAACATCATGCTCGTATCTGTAACGGAGCGTACGCGTGAAATTGGGGTACGTAAAGCGCTTGGGGCAACACGTAGTAAAATTTTATTGCAATTTTTAATTGAAGCAGTCATGTTAACGCTTCTAGGTGGTTTGATCGGAATTGGTCTTGGATATGGTGGGGCATATATTGTTTCCACATTTGCAAAATGGCCACCGCTCGTTTCATGGGAAGTTGTCGTTGGAGGCGTACTATTCTCTATGACACTTGGTATTATTTTCGGATTAATTCCAGCGAATAAAGCTGCAAAATTAGATCCAATTGAAGCATTACGTTATGAATAAGTTAGTAGTGTAGTAGAGAGGGGCTCTCTACTGCATATTACCGTTCTAGTGGGCGGTTCGTAGCCTCTATGTGAGGACGTGAACCGCCCGTTAGAACGGGTTATATAAATAGAAGGAGGCGTTATAATGGAAGCTAATGTGAATACGCAAAAAGCTGGCGGCGAGAAGCCATCATTGTTCGGAATGATTACTTCTCCTGGTTTACAGTTTGAGAGAATGAAGACGACTGAGAAAGTTTGGGGTATGTTCTTCTTAATGGCGTTATTCCAAGGGCTGTTAAGTGCTTTTACTACATACGTTACGAATACGTCCCCTGAAATGATTAAAATAAAAAAAGAACTAGGTGAATTCGCAGGACAGAGTTCACTGACATCCGATGTTATTTATGGCATTGTGTCGGGTACTATAGGTGGTATGCTGGCAACATTCGTTGTTGCAGCTATTTATAAAGTGTTTATGATGTTCTATGGGAATGATACCTCTTATAAAAAATTAGTAACAATTATTGTATATACGAACATCGTTGTTATTATTGGTGGATTTATTAATGGTATTATAGCTTTAATTTTAGGTGTTGCACCAACTGCATATACAAGCTTAGGACCACTATTTGAGGAAGGCTCAGTTGCTTATGGAATAGGGAGTTCGATTGAAGTATTCTATTTATGGAATATCGTTTTAATTTGGTTAGGACTGCAAATTACAGCGGGAGTAAGTAAAGTGAAAGCAGCTATTCCAATTATCGTTTTATTCATCATTAAAGCGTTATTCTTAGCAGCGATTGTTATGTTAATTGCGGCATTTTTACCAAATATGCCAGTATAAATAAGGGGGCGTTATAATGGAAACAAATATTAATACGCAAGATGTAGGTGCGAAGAAGCCATCATTATTAGGGATGATTACTTCTCCAGGTGAACAGTTTGAGAGAATGAAGAACAGTAATGCGGTTTGGGGTGCATTTTGGATACTTTCTTTATTATCAGGGATTACTGGAGGTCTTAGTACTTATGTATATTCTTTAACACCTGAATCAATTAAGCTCAATCAAGAATTAGGGGTTAATGTTACACCTGTGATGACTTTTGGTGCTGGCTTTGTATTTGGTATTATCGGTATGATAATAGGTTTCTTTATTAGCGCAGCAGTATACAAAGTGTTAATGATGTTAATGAGCAATGATACTTCTTATAAGAAATTATTAACAATTACTGTATACTCCAGCATCATTTCATTACTTGGCTTATTAATAAATACGGTTTTAGCGCTTATTCTAGATGGTTCAGGGAAAGAATTTTACACTGGTTTAGGCCCGATTTTCGCCTCAAGTGGCGGTGCAGTAAAAGGTATTGCAAATAGCATTGAAGTATTTACAATTTGGGGATTTGTAATCACGTGGTTAGGTCTTCAAATTACAGCTGGTTTAAGCAAAAAGAAAGCAACGATCCTTATGGTGGTATTCTTTATCTTAACTATTGGATTTGGCGCAGTAAAAGGCATGTTCCAATAATAGTTGTACTTTAAGTCACTATAAAGAAATGCAGCAATTATAAACGTAATTGCTGCATTTTTGTTATAAGGAGTAGATACATATGTTTAAGAAATTATTAGCAAATTTTTTGTTTATGTTAGTTGTATTATTGTTAGCGGTAGAATATATGCCGAATAAGAACCCTTATATATTTGTTGGTGTTATAAGTTGTATTTTAGCTACAGGTCTATATGCAATCGATAGATCCTTCAAACGTATGACTACAGAATAGTATAAATCGAAAATTTATAAACAAGAGGTTCCTTCTTATGTATAGAAGGAACCTTTTTTATTTTTACCCATACTTCAAATACCACCGTTGAAATTTCAAATTCTACGTCATGTAATTTCAAATTTCGGCGGTAGTATTTGAAATTACTCACAGTGAAATCGCTTCTTTATTTTTATATTGTTGAGGTACCGGCGGAATAACAAAGAGGTATACCTTTTAGAAACGGGTACTGTGTGAAGCCAGCGACTTTTACAGAGACAGTTGTTTTGTATGAAGGAATGATTGTAAATCAAATAAAGAAGCTAGGTATTTATCAAGATCATGAAGAGTATTATCAATGTGGTTTAATTGGTCTTTGGTATGCGTATGAAAGATTTGATGCGGAGAAAGGAAGTTTTCCTGCATATGCAGTAATAACTGTGCGTGGTTATATATTAGAAAGATTGAAGAAAGAGTTTGCAGTGCAAGAAAAGTGTGTATGTGTAGGAGAGTATGAGGATATCTTCCATTTTGAAGATATTGAAATGAGAGCGAAGGATTTTATGAGTGTATTAGATGAGAAGGAGAAGTACATTGTTTTTGAACGATTTTTTGTAGGGAAAACGATGGGAGAAATCGCTAGCGAGATGGAAATGACCTATTATCAAGTGAGATGGATGTATCGGCAAGCGCTTGAGAAAATGCGAAATAGCTTAAGAGGATAAATAGGATTATAAGAATGGAAGGCAAGAGATATTGCTTTCCATTCTACTTATTATGCTAAGGTAGTAAATGTGATAAGAGGTTTTTAAATTGTAATGAATCTTGCATGTTCATACGTGATAATACGTATCCAGCTTTTAATAATTGTTGTTTTAACTTATGAGGACTGATATGTATTGTTGTAGTAGTGCCATTTGAAAAATGAATGTTAGCTTTTTTACTCTTTTTGAAAAATTCTATGTCATCTATATGGTTATAAAATAGCCATATACAGTTTGGAGAAGAAGGAGACTCTGTCGGGAAAGCGCAAATATATTCTCGATGATTAATCGGAATTGGGACATTTTGTTTAAATTTAAAGTTTGTTTGGACGGCATTACGTCTGCCTTGATAAGTAGAGTGAACATTGGTTAGACAAGATTGCTTTATGAGTTGGAGAGCAGTTTGACAGGAGTAAAGATGGTTCCCGCTACTGTCGATAATTTTGGTGCAATAATAAGGGTGCTTGTATGGTTCTAGCATCATTGTAGAATTAGAAATAATAATATCATTTTCTGCATTCATAAATTTGATTCCCCCTTTATAAATGATAATAATTCTCAATATAATTATATACGAATTAAGTAAATTAATTGTTAATATTCTATTTCATATTGTAAATTTTGGCTATTCGTTTACAATCAATAGATGATAGTCTTTCTAATTTGCATCGCTTGTACATATATATGAAAATAGAAAAGAGTAGGCGGTGAGATAGTATGAAGAAAAAGTATATTATTATGGCTCTAGTTGTTGTTCTTCTAGTATATTTAGCAAATAGTAATCCGAGTAAAGGTGAATATACGGACTGGGCAGCAAAGCAGTTTATGAAACGTAATGATGTAAGTAAGAAGTTAGACGAAGTTCAAAAGGAAAATGAAGAGGGTCTCCTTGGCGATTTAGCATCGGCTGGTAAGAAGTTGGCGAAAAAATATGTTGAGCCACAAGTTGGATTATTAATCGAGAATTATACAAAGCGAAATGATTATATTTTCTTCTCAACATATACTACCGAGTTTGATATAGGCGGAGAACACTATAAATATGTATGCGTCGGTTTTTCAAAAATCTTTATTCCGATCGAAATGCCGAAGAAAAAAGACGAATCTGCAAAATGATGCAGATTCGTCTTTTTGTTTATCTCCACTGATTTAGAGGTTAATGGGAACTTCAGATACATTCCTTTCTACGAGACGGGCTCCTTTTTTTCGAGTATTATCGTGAATTGATGAAAATACAGATGAGGCAAGGATGGTATCCATTACTTGATTTACAACTTGTGCATCGACGGGTGTGATAGGTTTTTCGATAGAAAAAACAACTGTTTTTCCATCTTCTTTCGCGAAAATTAATTCTAGTACTTGCATGCTTTATTTCCTCCTTTTTATTTATCCAGCTGTTGGTGTTGGCTAATAATTAGTGGGGACGAACACCCCCACTAATTAAAGTTTCATCTTATAGGCTAGAAAGATCTGATGTGCTAACAAGTTGTACAGCGTGAAGCGGCGATGCTTGTAAGGACGCAAGGGCACGTGCTACGTTTTGTACCTTCTCTAAGTTTGCGTTTGTTTTTACGCGCTTAAATTGTTTATTCTTAAAAACTGTTTTTCCGTTCTTATCTAATCCATTGTTTAAGACAAGACGTAAGGTTAAGTCCGTTACGATTGTTTCGACTGCCATGTTTATCACCCCCTTTCACTATATAAATAGGGTGCAAATGTCATGTTTTGGCGTGAAATTTATTCTTTTTTTTGGTACGCTTAAAAGACTAAGAGAGGGGTTTCGGAAGAATGAATCGTAAATGGTTATTTTGGATTCCTGTTTTACTATGGATGGGATTGATTTTCTATTCCTCGGCACAACCATATAAAAAGCAGGATATGCGTTCGGATATTGAACAATCTGTAAATGTTGAGTTTGTGAAAGAGCATTTCTCATGGGTATCTATTGATTATGGCGGTGGTACACCTGTTAGCATTGCAAATAAAGGTGTAGGCGGATTTGTTGAGTTTTTCCTTCGTAAAGGTGCGCATTTTATGGTGTTCTTTATGCTCGGTTCATTGACGTATTATGCTTTTCATCGATCAGGTTATTCGAGAAAGCGGTGTTTTATATATGCCCTTCTTTTCGTCGCGGGATATGCAACATTTGATGAAATTCATCAATGGTTTACGGGAGACCGTACACCGATGTGGCAAGATTCATTACTGGATACATGCGGCGGATTAACAGGAATTATAATAAGCAATTGGTTTTGGAATAGAAAAAGGAGCTAATCTTTTGAGATTAGCTCCTTTTGTTTACCCCGCATTAACGGGCAGTAAGACCCCCACCTCAAAATTCAGCGAAAGCACAGAAGTTAGGTGGGGGACAACTGCCCGTAAAAGCCCGATTGGTGGGGGCTAATAATCAGTGGGGGATGAACAAAACCCCCACTGATTAAAGTTTCACTTTATACACCAAGTAATTCTTTTAGTTCATCTGTAGATAGTTCGGTCATCCAACTATCGGTTGTGATGACGGCGTTGTTTAAGGATTGTTTTCTTTCTAACATTTCATCAATTTTCTCTTCGAGTGTCCCCGTGGTAATCAGTTTATGAACGTGAACGAAGCGTTTTTGACCAATACGATATGCGCGGTCTGTTGCTTGGTTTTCTACAGCTGGATTCCACCAACGGTCGTAGTGAATGACATGGTTGGCAGCGGTTAAGTTTAAGCCAGTTCCACCTGCTTTTAACGATAAGATGAAAATGTCATACGTTCCGTTTTGGAACTGCTCGATCATTTTGTCACGTTCTTTCTTCGGTACACTACCGTTTAAGAAGAGGACGCGCTGACCGAAATGTTCTTCTAACACATTTTTTAGCATGTTCCCCATGCCAATGTATTGTGTAAAGATTAAGCAACTTTCATTTTGGTCTTTTATATTTTCAATTAGTTCCATTAGTGTGCTCGTTTTCATGGAACGTTCGATGATGTCTTTCGGTTCTGTTTCTTTTAAATAAAGAGCAGGGTGATTACAAATTTGTTTAAGTTTGTTCAGCATTAGTAATATAAATCCGCGTCTTTCAATCCCGCTTAATCCTTCGACATTTTGTAATGTATCTTGAACAAGTTGTTCATATAAGGAAGCTTGTTCGCCGGTAAGTGGGCAGTAAGCTTTCTGTTCTTGTTTATCAGGTAAGTTTAATGCGACGGTTTGATCTTTCTTCGTACGACGCAGTAAAAATGGTGAGATAAAACGTTGAACTTGTTGGATTTTTCCTTCGTCACGGTCTTTTTCAATCGGTGAGACGAAGCGGCGCTGGAATTGTCCTAAGCTGCCGAGATATCCATGATTAATGAAGTCGAAAATAGACCAAAGCTCGGCAAGTCGGTTTTCCATCGGTGTCCCGGTTAAAGCGATTTTGTGATTTGCTGGCAAGTTTCGTACTGCTTTCGACTGTTTCGTATGTGGGTTTTTAATATTTTGTGCTTCATCCAAAATAACAGCATCCCAGCATAACGTACTAAGTTCTTCTTCATCAAGCTGAGCTAATGCATAAGATGTTAATACAACATCTGCTGATTGAAGGAATTCTTTAAATGATTCACCTTTCGCTCGATTACTTCCATAATGTAACTGAACACGTAAATTTGGTGCGAAACGCTCAAATTCTTTTTGCCAATTTCCAAGAACAGATGTCGGTGCCACGATTAAAGCAGGGCCTGTTTGGAGATTGTTCTCTTTTATATATAGTAAGTAAGTGATCGTTTGAATACTTTTTCCAAGTCCCATGTCGTCAGCTAATAATGCTCCGAATCCAAGCGTTCTTAAATATAATAACCACTCAATGCCGTGTTGCTGATACGGACGGAGTGTTGCGTTTAGTGCAGAAGGAACATCTACTTTTGGAATATCACCAATGTGCAATAATTTTTGGAATAGCTCTTCATAATATCCATCTAGCTCGATTTCAATATCGGTAAAGGGACTATCTTCTTCTACAATTTCTGTTTCAGCAGTGTTTGATAAATGTTGCTGAAGGACATCTTTCATTTCGAGTCCATATTTATCGGCACGGTTCATTAGTTTTCGTACTTCTTCAATAAAGGCTGGATCCAGTCTCATCCATTGACCATTTATATTGAATAAACGCTTGTTTTGTTCAACGAGTTCGAAAAATTCGCTTTCGGATAAATCAATGCCGTTCGTTGAAATGCGCCAGTCGAAATTAACGAGCGTATTCATGCCGAAGAAAGATTGCGTTTGTGTGGCATTTTGCTTCAGCTGCACACGTAGTTTTGGTTTTGTTGCTTTTAAATTTTGCCACCATGATGGTAATAAAATCGTAATACCTGCGGCGAGTAATTCGTTACTTGCTTCCGTTAAGAAGTTCCACGCTTCTGTTTCAAAGAGTTCACTTCGGAACGTCTCGTCTTCTTTTAACCACGGTACGAGCTTACTGAATCCTTCTTGTGTTTCAAGAATACGTTCTTCATAATCGTGCCATCGTTTTGGCAAAGAATCGATACTCTCATATACATATATGCGATGTGCGCCGCGCTTTGGTGTAACAATTGTCTCTAGCTTCCACATTTCAAATTCTTCTTGTGGCTCTTGTAGTCGTAGTCCGATTGTAAAGGGAAGGTCATCTTCAATGTAACCAATTTTACGAAGCCAATCTTCTTCATGTAGTGCTGCATCCAATTGTCTTTTCGTAAAGTCGTAGTGTTCATAAAGTCTCTTGGCATCTTCCCATCCATCATTTGAACGGTTATCTTGTAATATGCTTTCATTTACCGCGGCCGAGAAAAGAGATGCCAATGTGTCATCTTCAATTAGGGTATTTTGAACTTTCCAAGATGGTTGCTGAGACCAACGCTCCATATCAGGTACGAAGCTACCGCTGATGAAGGCATCCCATAATTCGCTTGCATCTTTCGTAAGTGCTGTAATAGGACCGTTCATTTGAATATGGGCAAAGGAGTTCATCGGTTTATTCGCGATGTATTCAAATGCTTGTGCGTTTGTTAGCATAACACCTTGTTTTCCTTCAAAGGTCGCTTCTTTTAGAAACGTGCCGTAGAAAGAAGTGGCGTGCCATGTAAATGCATTTCGTTTCCAACTTGTTACGGATAATGGAGTACCGCTGTCATCTTCTCCCCAAAGGAACCAACCTTGACTAACGTGCTGGAGCCTAATTGTTACTTCAGTTTGATTGATCATCGATTAATTTTCCTTTCCGTAATTCCTCTTGTAGTGCACGCAAACGTGAATGTAAGTTTGCGATGTGAATAATGAAGGCATCCCATTCATCAGTGCGCTTCAATCGTTTATATAATGTACGTAATTTCTTTAAGTAACGAACTGCACGTCTATATGATTTGCGGTTTCGCTCTTCAATGGCCTCGGTAGCAGCCAGGTGATAAAGAGGAAGGGCTGCTTCTGGTGCTTCCTTTTCAATATCTTTCAGCGGCTCTTTCAAAAGTTCAATTGCTTCAAACCCATGTAAGAGCTGAAGTTCTGCCCATGTACGATATTGCTTTTTCGCGAGTACGTATTGCTCATAGTTTGCAAAACTATATGGTAATAGCTCTTGCAAAATCATTTCGAGTCCTGCTTGTTCATTTGTATGAGTTGCATACGTTTCATACATGATGACAAATAAGCGAACGATATCTTTTATGAAAATCGTATTTTCATGCTCATGTATCGTTTTCTTCACTTGCTTATACGTAAAGGAAAGCCAGTTTTTCGCACGATCCCATTGCATTGTATTTAATAGCTCTTCTAACCAATAGAAGTACAGACTTACAACAGAAGCAGGCTGTTTCTTTAGTAAGTCCATCGCTAATAGGTCTTCGTCATTTAAAAAGAGTAGATGAGAAGATGCTAATGCTTTGGAAAGCGGGTTGATTTTCGTATCGATTCGCTTTTCTTCTTCTTGTAGTTGCTCTTTATTGTGTAAGAGTTCACTCCATATGTGACGATAAATAAAAAATCTTTCTTGTGTATAGGCGTCGGTGGAGAAGAATACTTCGTGAACGAGACGAGCTGTTTCTTGCAAAATTGCTTCAGACTCTGAAGGAATCGCTTCTGATTGTAAGTCCCGGACGATGGATTCCACCTTATCTACAAATAAGCGAACAACGTTAACAGGCTGATGATAAGAATACGTTTTATTTGCTTCGAAGTCCTGAATTTCTTCTAATAATTTTTGAAAGCAATAAAGCGCTGCGTGTAGCCTGAACAACTCATGTATCGCAACGATACGCGGGGCTTTCCGCTCGAGTTTCGTATAGAAGTCTGTAAAAATACTCATAAGAAAATACATTTGTTTATAAGTAAGCCGAGCTTGTTCTTTTTTAAATGATTCATATTCGTTATCAAAATATGATTGCCAACTTTTATAATCCGTTTCTTCAAAAGCTGATGATTGCAATACTTGTCTTGCAGTTCGAATAGGAGGAAGGGAAGGTTTCGTATTATTTTTAAATAAAGTTAATACATCTCCTACTTGACCGAAACTAGATGCTGCAGATAGTAACACAGCGAGCATATGCTCACATTGCGTTGGTGCAAAGCAATCGCAATAGCTTTCAGCGACGTTACGAATTGGGATATGGACGCTATATACGCTGCCTGCAGCATCTACAGTTCCTGATAGCGTATAACCATCAAAGTCAACGTTGTAGACAACACCACTACGATATAGGTGCCGAGCTGTAGCGACATGTTCCTGATCAGCTGTTTGCTGTGGATCTAGTCCTTGAACGAACTCATTCGCAATCATCATAATTTCATCTTTCGTAATTGAGTGTTGCAGCATAATATTCCTCCGTACACATATTTCTTTCCTTTACCATTATAAACAAAAAATGCTCAAAACAGAAAAAATGAAATTTGGATTACATAAATTGAAAATCATGGTAATATATATAATGTTAATTTTGTATATTACTATATACTTATAGGAGGAGAAATGGTTTGTCAGATTTACAGACGAAGTTAGGTAGTGGAATGAATAAGTTACAAGAAGGAATTGAGCAAGGGAAGATGAAGTTACAAGTTGCGCAGGAAATCGCTCAATTGAAAAAAGAAATGCAAGTGCAAATGCAGAAAAAGGCAGAGGTTCTATTAGAGGTTGGACAACGGGTCTACGTTCAATTAAGAGGAAATAGAGTAGATGAAGTGAGCCTAAAAGAAATGATTGCTCCAGTTCAAGAATTTGATGTAGCTATTTATCAAGCAAGAAAACGCATTGTTGAACTGCAAAAGCAACAAGGCGAGAAAGCTACATGTGAATGTGGTGGACCTTTATCAATAAATGATAAGTTTTGTGGTTCGTGTGGAAAGCCTAATCCGATGTTAGCGATAGAAAATGAAGGTGAAACGACGAATTGTATTTCATGTAATGAACATATTGAACAAAACTCTACTTACTGTCCAGTTTGTGGAATTAAGCAAAGTGGGGAGTGAATTAGATGTATTGTCGCACGTGCGGAAAGCAACACGGTGAAGAAGTAAATTATTGCCCTAATGAAGGAAGTATGGAGATTGCAGGAGCTATAGATGTAGTAACGTTAGAACAAGATACTGCAAAATACTGCAAAGGTTGTGGCAGTGAAAATGCTCAGCAAAATTTATATTGCCAAAAGTGCGGGCATTCTTTATTTATTGTGAAGAAAAAAGAACAATCTATTAAATTACCTGCAATGGACGGTACTCCTGAAGTTAAATTTACAGCAGATAAAGCCGTTTTAAAAACAGGTTTTATTGGTGGAGCTGTTGCAAGTATTCTAATGTTAATTGCTGGTTGGATTGGTAGTTTATTATTTGCTTCTATATTAAGTGAGATGTTTAGTAAATTTGCGAAACAATTAGAAATGCTCCCAAACTTTTATTCGAGCGCAACTTCTACGCTGCTAAGCTATCATTTACTTGGTTTTACAGCTAGTGACGATAGTGGATTGATATTATCATTATTTTGGCATACTCCATTTACATTACTATTAATTATTCCATTTATTATTTTCGCTGGTACAGGAATTTGGTTAGGGAAGCAGCGTGTTGCAAAAACGATTAAGGATCAAATCTTTATAGCAGCAACAGTTGGTATTATTTATGGCGTCTTTTTATTCATTATAAGTTTTATAGCATCACAATCTTTTGCAATTCCATTCTCAGAAGCAGGTAAGATTACGGTTGGTTACTCAGCAATTAAGAGCTTTTTAAGTGGCTTCGTATACGGGACATTATTTACTTTAATAGGATTTATTGCTCATACAAGCAAAAACAATATGGCAGCAGCATTTCAAGAGTTAATGCCATATGGAGCGTCTGTTTATTACGGTGTTTCAGCTATGATAAAAGGACTTTTAGTAACAGCGGTAGCAGTTTGTATTATGGCGTTAGTAAGTAAGGAAGACGGTATTGAACCATTAAAAGAAATAACAACTTTAAAATCTGAAAGTACATTATTAGCATTAGAGTTAACACCTCAATTATGGAGTATGGCTCATTTTGCTCCGTTAGAAGTATCAAGTCCAGCACTTAGTAAGGAATTTACTGGAATTGGTAAGAAATCAAAATCATCTGAGAGCACATTATCGTTTTCATTTATATCAGGTATTTCTGTAAATGGCGTAAAGGTTAGAGATATAATGATTTCAAAAGGAGCAAGTCAGGAAAGCCTTGCTGAATTTGATGAAGTGAATAACGTATTCCATTACGGTTTATTACTGCTTATTATTCCATTGTTCCTTATGTTTAGAGCGGGAAGAAAGTTAGCTGAATTACCGACTGCTAATATATATATTACATTAGCAGTATGCAGTGGCTCTTACACAATTATGATGGTCGTAATGAATATGATTTCTAAGTTCCAAATTGATGTTTCAGGTACTGTAACAAATTTGTTTGGAACAAGTGGAACGGTATTATCTATGCAAAATTCATTTGTATATTTAACTTTGTTTAGTTTTATTGTGACATATGTAGCAGCATTTGTTGGAATGAAGTTAGCTGAAAAATAGGAGGAGAGCATGTTGAAGTTTTGTGGAACATGTAAAAAGAACGTTGCAGACCATTTGAACTTTTGTCCCGAGTGTGGGAGTAAAGTAGAAGTAATCGTCGATAACACTGGCGCTTCATATACAGAAGTGCAAAGTGAGACCAAACCAGTCAAAAGTAAGAAAAATTTATTTTTAATCATTGGTTTAGCCATCATTGCTATTTTATTATTTGGGGTATATAAATTTGGAGCAAATAAGTTTTCAAAAGAAAAGCAAGTGAATGTAATGATTGAAGCATTCCAAAAGAAAGATATTAATGCAATTGATGAGTTTGTGAAAGTAGATGATCCAAGTTTAAAAATCAAAACAGAAGATATTAAGGCGTACATGCGTTATCTAAAAGAGAATCCGTCGTACAACAAAGAATTACTTTCGTATTTACAGAAAGAGACAGTAAATCAAAAATTAACAATAGATAAGGCAACCTTTAAAGATGGTCAAATTATAGAAGACGGGAAAGAATGGTTCTTATATCCGAAGTATAAACTTAACATGAAATCTTATTATATGAATGTAAGCACAACTGCGAAAAATGTTGAAGTATATGTGAATGATAAGAAAGAGATAGAGTTATCAAATGATAAAACTTCAAAAGAAATTGGTCCATATTTCCCTGGTTCTTACGTTGTAAAGGCAAAAGCGAAGACGGAACTAACTGAGTTAGAAACAGAAAAAGAAGTGGACTTGGTAGATGAAAAAGAGGCGAAAGTGGATGTCAAGTTATCTTTAGAAGGAAATTATGTAAGCATTTCTTCTGATGAAAGTGATGCAACTGTATTTGTGAATGGAAAAAAACGTGGAAAATTAAGTTATGGAAGTTATAAGCTTGGCCCTGTATCCACAGATGAAACAGTAGAAGTACATTTAGAGAAAACTACTGATTTTGGTGTGATAAAGTCTGAAAGTGTTAAAGTTGGAGAACAAAGCACGTATTACTTAAAATTCCCGAAAGAAACATCAAGCTCAGCAGTGGGCGACTTTGTAAAAAATCATATTTATGATAATGTACGTGCGATTTCATTAAATGATTTTAGTTTAATTGAAAATAATTATGATAAGAGCGGGAAATCGTATAAGGAAGACCGTGATTATATACAATATTTACATAAAAAAGGAATTACAGAAGACTTATTAACGATGGAAGTTCGTAATGTAGAGCGTCAAAGTGATACGAAATATAAAGTAACGACATATGAAGAGTATCATATTCGTTACGGTGATGGATCTGTGAAGTTCAAAAGCTTTAATAATGACCATATCATTACTGTTAATGGAAATGGAAAGATATTGTACCATTCTCTTGGAGCGAATAATACGCTTAAGTCAGAGGAAGTATCTGGTCCGACTCGCTAATAAAGGAGAGAGGTTGTTCAATATTGTTGAACAGCCTCTTTTTTTTGTAGTTTATTTTTCTTGTAAATCTTTGCTAGTAAATCGATAATTCGTGTCGAAGCGTTGATATATTTTTCTCTACTCGTGTTCACGAAGCGAAAATAAAAGGATATCACTTAGCCGAAAAAATCCGGTGAGGTGATATCCTTTTTTACAATTATGAGCGCGTTTCTTTTAATATCGCTTGCACATATGGATCATGTAATATGTGTTCTATAATTGGTAACATGTTTTGTTCGAATGGAATGTCGATAGGAAATGGTTTTTGTGAGCCGGGTTTGATTCCATATTGGACAATTTTGTAATGAGTATTTTCTTCAGAGCTGAGCACAATTAATTTATATCGATTGTCATCGCTAGCGAGTGAGAAGTCAATGGAAGTAGCGTCGTATGTTACTTCATCTTTATATATATACGGCTTTGGTGTACCGATCCAGTCTACTTTTGCTTGTACATTCATGGACATAACCTCCTTATAGTTATTATAAAAAAATAAAAGCCAGCTCTCAACAAAGAGAACTGGCTTTAGCAGTCATTGGTTATTTTAAAATTTTCACTTTAACAGTTTTGCGTCCCCATTTTTGAGCAGCACTATCTGATCCAAGTAGGATGTCGATACGGTTACCTTTAATTGCACCGCCAGTATCTCCAGCGATAGCTTCTCCGTAACCTTCAACCCATACTTTAGATCCTAATGGGATTACTTTCGGGTCAACAGCGATCATTTTCATGTTTGGATTCGCTGTTAAGTCATGACCCATTGCAGTTAATACACGGCCACCGTATGTGCCACCGTTTTCGCTTGGGTGAGCTGTATATGCTGTAGCTACAACTGTTAACTCACGACCACCAGAAGGTGTGCTAGTTTCAGCAGCTTTCACAGCAGGCTTAGCAGCTGGTTTTGCTTGTGCTGCAGGTGTTTGAGCCTTAGCTGGTGCTTCAGCTTTAGCAGGAGCAGTTATTTCTTGTTTCTCAATTACAGGTGCTGTACCTGTTAAGAAAGGAACATGAACATAAGCTGTTTTCCCGTTATATTCAAATTGTAACCACTCATCTTGTACTTGGTTCGTTGTTTCGATTACATCGTCTTTCTTCAACGTTCCAAGAATTTCTGAGTTTGTGTTCGCTTCAGCACGTACGTTTAATACGTTAGCTGTTACGTAGTAGATGCTTTTTGTGAACTCTGCACTTACGAATGCGTCTTTACCGTCTAAAGTGATTTTTGACCATCCGTTCTCTGTATTTTGAACATCTATTTTATTACCGTTTAGTAATTTACCGACAACTTTTGATTCCGTAGTAGGGTTTTCGCGTACGTTTAGTACGTCTGTTGTTACAACAGTTTCTGCATTAGCAGATGATGTGAAAATCCCAAGACCAAAAACTGCTGCTGTTGCTATTCCAATTAATTTTTTCATGATAGCCTCCATTGCGTTTGTTTTCGTGTCCTCATTATAGCAACAGATTTTTTCGGATTTGGGGAAAACACACAATTACAAACCATTCGTAATCAGTCGTTAACATCCTGTAATATAGCAAAAAATATAAGAAAGCGTTTTTCATTCTATATGATTAGTAGGTTTCTACTTATATTCAAAATATTTAATACAACATATTGTTTTCGGCGTAAATAAAAATATTACAGGAGTGTTACATGATGTTTACTAAACAGTTACATTCCTTGAGTATTTTACCGTTTTATGGGTAATATAGTTATATAAACATAAACATTTTGTTTGTGAAACTATAAACACGTGCTATATACTAGCAAAAAAACCGCATAATTGTTACAAACAGAAAGGGTTGCAAGGAAGAAAAATGCCCTTTTTTACATCTGTAACACATCCTTTTTTGGGAAAACACATTCCCATCCGCATTTTTCTCGCACAATTTGACAGCAGTATTTCGATCTTATAGCTCTTGCAGAGTAAAAAGATTATACGGAAGGTAAGGCTGTCCATAAGAATTCTAGTTGGTGAAGGTGAAAATAAGAAAATCACCGTAAAATTATAGTTTTCTATCCGATTTTACATATCGGAATTTATGTTATTTACAAAAGTGAAACCTACGAAGGGGGATTTGATGAGGAAACTGACAAAAACATTCATCGTTTCATTAACATTATGTATTGCATTTACAATTTGGGGGATTATTCCCGAATCTATTATTGGAAAAGGTAGCCTAGGAAATGTAACGACTGCGATTCAAACGGCATTGGTTAGTAAGTTTGGATGGTTCTATATTATTTCTGTTTCTATTATTTTAGGTGTGTCTATCTTTTTAATTGTTTCGAAATACGGTTCTATTCGTTTAGGTAAAGATGATGATGAACCTGATTATAGTTATATGACATGGTTTGCTATGCTATTTAGCGCTGGTATGGGTATCGGTTTAGTTTTCTGGGGCGTTGCTGAACCATTAAACCATTTGTACGCACCTCCATTTGGAGAAGGTGCAACTGAGGAAAGTGCGCGTCTTGCATTACGTTTTTCATTTTTCCATTGGGGATTACATCCGTGGGGACTATATGCATTCGTAGCGCTGTGTATTGCTTACTTTACTTTTAGAAAAGGAAAAGCAAGTACGATTAGTGCGACAGTAGGTCCGTTATTTAAAGGCGGGGAACATGGACGTATTGCTCATTCATTTGATGTGTTAGCTGTTTTCGCAACTGTGTTTGGTGTCGCAACATCATTAGGTCTTGGTGCGAAACAAATTGCTGGTGGTGTTAGTTATTTAACATCTATCCCGAATTCATTGCCGACACAGTTAGTTATTATTGCAATCGTAACCGTTCTTTTCATGTTATCTGCGCAAACAGGTCTTGATAAAGGAATTAAATATTTAAGTAATGCGAATATTATTTTGGCGTTTGCACTTATGATTATTGTATTATTTGCAGGTCCAACAAACTTTATTATGAATTACTTCACTTCAACAATCGGTTCTTATATTCAGGAATTGCCAAGCATGAGCTTCCGTTTAAGTCCATTAGATGAAGGTGGAAACCAATGGATTCAGTCATGGACAATTTTCTATTGGGCATGGTGGATTGCATGGTCACCATTCGTAGGTACGTTTATTGCCCGTGTTTCACGAGGACGTACGATTCGTGAGTTTGTTATCGGTGTGTTACTCGTACCGACTGTAATCGGTGCGCTTTGGTTCTCTGTTTTCGGCGGGACTGGTATTCATATGGAGCTGTTCGGTGATGCACATATCTTTGAAAAAATTAAAGAGATGGGGACAGAAGTAGGATTGTTCGCTATGTTTGATCAGATGGGAAGCTTTGGATCAGCTTTATCTGTTCTAGCAATTCTTCTGATTTCTACATTCTTTATTACATCCGCAGATTCTGCGACATTTGTTTTAGGGATGTTAACAACACACGGTAGTTTAAATCCGCCGAACCGTATTAAAATGGTTTGGGGTATCGTTTTAGCCGCGCTAGCTTCTATCTTATTATATATTGGTGGATTAGAAGCCTTACAAACGGCAGCTATCATAGCGGCATTCCCATTCGTTTTCGTTATTTTCTTTATGATGGCGGCATTATTTAAAGAGTTACAAAAAGAAGGACGTATGAAGCGTCATTAATATATAGAAGGAAAAGGAGCTGATTATGTATCAGCTCTTTTTTATATAGAAGGAATTTGAACTGCAAGTAAGGGAAATAAAATACTTTACTATATAAGTAGTATGCCTTTTATACGAAGAAAAAACGATGTATTTCGACAATATTCGATATTCTATAAATTCTATTCATATTTTTGACAAAAAATTGTCGGAAATGTGTTGTCACGTTTATGTATATGTGCTATATTATTTCCTGTAAGCGATTTCAAATAGTTTTAAAGCGCATTCAAGGGGGACATCTAGAATAATGAAACGTTACGAAAGAAAGTGGAAGCATATTTGTTTGAAACGTGTGGCACATCGTAGTGTCCAAGAAAGCACGGAACCTAAGACTGAAACGCGCAAAGAACAGCAAGAGAAGCAATTGGTTCTACAAAAATAGCAATCACTTTTTCGTATATAAATGAAGGTCAATCGTTCGTTGGGGGATGGACGTGAAATTACTTTCAGCTAAGGGGTATTGTCTGATATATAATTTATACGGCAATAAATAAGCACAGAGCATACGGCGCTCTGTGCTTATTTTTATTATTTATCTTTTTTGAATCGAACTGTTTTATCCCACCCAATGACTTGTTTCTTGCTCTTTGCACGTAAGTATAAAATTAAGCTACGAATGAATAAGTACGTAAAGAGTTGTGCGTACGTAAAGTACATGATAACACTAATAAAAATGTTAGTTGGTGTAAAGGTTCGTTCCACACTCTGGGCACTAAATAATTGGGAAACATATGTAATATATGCGACATACCACATGAATAGTAGCGGAATGCTATATTGAATTTGGAATATCCCGAGTAACCCAATTACAAACCAAACATTCGAAATGATTAAGAACAGCCAAAATACAACATACACTAAAACCTGTTGTAAGGAATGGACGAGAAGTTTTCCTTTAAAGAAACTTAGGGAAGAAAACATTTTTTCTAAAATGTACAAGTTCCCTTGGAGCCAACGTGTACGCTGCTTAATAAGAATTTTTAAATGCTCAGGTTCTTGTTCCCATGTAATCGATTCTGGAACGATCGGTAAGAGATAGCCTTTTTGTGTAATTCGTAATGTTAATTCAGCGTCTTCTGCAATTGCATACGGATCATAACCGCCAAGCTCTTCTAATGCAGAGCGGCGAAGAAGCATGTTTGTTCCTGTTAGTGAACCTGTTTGGAATAGTAACCAGCGTCCGGATTGCATAAGGAGCTGGAAGATTTGAAATTCTAACGAAATCATTCGTGTTAGCCAGTTTCTTTTTTCATTTACAGTACGAACGTGACCAACAGCTCCAACAGCATCCTCGGTTGTTTCAGCGTGTTCTACAAGCATTCGCAGTGCATGTGGTTCAGGCTGGTTATCTGCATCATACACACAGAAGTATTCACCATCTGAAATACTAAGACCATAGTTTAATACACGCGATTTCCCTTTCGGTTCCCCCGCTGGAACACGAATGTGACGAATATGAGCATAAGCTTTGTCAAAATCGTCACCAATTTCAGGTGTCTCATCTTGAGAGTTATCGTTTAATAAATAAACAGTTAGTCTGCCTGGATATTCAATCTTCGCCATCGCCTCTAAAGTATCTTTAATAACGACACCTTCATTGTGGGCAGGTATTAAAATATCGACGCTTGGATAATGTTCTAGCGTACGATCTTTTCGTTTACTATTTCGGTGAATTAAGCCTGCGAGTGTTAAGAAAGAATAGTAAACAAGTAAGGCAGAGAATAGAAAGGCTGTAAAGATAAGTATATACTTGATTGAAAATGTGATACTAATCCAAAAAACGAGTACGCAAAACAGAAGGAATAAAAGCAGTATAACGAGTGTCATCATAATAATGTCTTTCCTTTGTTCCCAATTTGCTCGCGTGAAATTTTTATATCTTGAATCGCTTCAGCAGCAAGCCATTTCTCCATTTTTGGCTTTAGACGGTTCATTACAATGTCAGCACCGGCTTCATTTGTGTTTTGTAATAAAATAACGAGCTTATTATTATCGTATTCAGCGGCAAGGTCAAAGTCATCTCTTATCGTTTCAACTAATAATGAAGCTACACGGTCCATAACACTTTCCTTCGTATATTTACTAAAGGAATTGAAATCAAAGTAAATAATAACGCCTGTTTCATTACGACGATTCATTGCAGTGATTAATAATGCTTGTCGTCTTTCGAATTCTTGTCTTGTTAATAATTTTGATTCTCCAATGTATTGTTCTAATATTCTCACACGTTCGGTTAATTCTTTATTTTCATGAATAACCTTCTTTAATAAATGAGTTGAGATATATACGATGAAGAAGTTTGCTGACATTAGGAAGTGAGTAATAATGTATTCCCATTGTTCTGATGTACTCCATAAGTAAAGCCATGCTTGGTAGAACAGATAGAATACCGAAGTAATGGTTCCTAATATAAAGAGAACAAATGCGGTTTTATCATTCAATAATAGAAATAGTACATTAACAATTACATATATAATTGTGAAAATGAGAGCATGCTCATATTGCGTGACATGTACAGTTGTAAAATAAAATAAAATTTGTAAAATCCACATAGAGAGGACTTTATAGAAGTTATCTTTCACAAAACTTTCCTCCTTAAAGATAATTCATGCAAGGATACTTGTAGTATGCGCAATTATTAAGAAATAGACCGGATGACTAGGTTATTTTGGAGAACAACCACAAGTAGTATTCCTCTTTTGCAAGAAAAAATAAACAGACTTACTAATTATTGTATCATAATGTTTTTATATTTCAGCATGAAGAATTGAATATATACTAAAAAAATAAAGAATATAATAAAAAGCCCCCTCTTTAGAAAGAGGAGACTTTACATCATTTTATAGGAACATCATACCTGCAACTGCTGCATTTAAGAAGTTCGCTAATGTACCAGCGATAACTGCTTTAATCCCTAACTGTGCAATTTGTTTACGGCGAGTAGGAGCTAACGTTCCAGTTACACCTAATTGAATTGCGATAGAAGAGAAGTTTGCGAATCCACAGATTGCGAATGTTAAAATTAAGTTTGTTTTTGCAGAGAACTCTGCCATGTGTGGTCCCAAGTTTGCGTATGCAACGAATTCGTTGATTGCAAGTTTTTGACCGATAAAGCTTGCTGCCTGTATAGCTTCCCCTGGAGAAACCCCGATTAAGATTGCAAATGGTGATAATAAGTAACCGAAGATTAAATCAAGGCTAAGTTTAATATGGAACAGAGAGCCAATTAATCCTAATAGACCATTTAATAAAGCGATTAATGCGATGAAAGCCATTAACATTGCTGCTACGTTAATAACAAGTTGCATACCTTCAGATGCACCACGTGCAGCTGCATCGATAACGTTTGCATCTTCACGTTCTGTAGAAAGTTCAACGTTATTATCTACTTTTTCTGTTTCTGGCATAATTAGTTTCGCGATTAATAAACTTGATGGAGCTGCCATAATTGCTGCTGCTAATAAGTGTTCTAACGGAATACCCATTGCTGCATAGCCGACAAGAACTGATCCGGCAACAGCTGTCATACCGCTTACCATAATAGTGAAGAATTCACTATTTGTTAAACGTGCTAAGTAAGGTTTGATTAAGATTGGAGCTTCAGTTTGTCCTAAAAATACAGTTGTTACTGAGTTTAAACTTTCTGCTTTAGAAGTTCCAAGAAGTTTACTTAATGCGCCACCAACGACACTCACAAATCTCTGCATAATACCGAAATGATATAAGATTGCTACTAATGAACTAATAAATACGATTGGAAGTAGTGCTTGAATAAAGAAGACAAATCCCCAAGGGCCTTTTGCGTTGACTAAATCCCCAGCAACGAACTTAATTCCCTCGTAAGAAAAATTAATTAATCCTTGAACACCATCAGCAGCGTATTTTAAACCTGCTTTTCCGGCATCCCATCGTAATACGATAAATGAAAATGACATTTGTAATGCTAGCGCGATTAAAATTGTGCGCCAATTAATAGCTTTGCGGTTGGAAGATAGTAAGAAAGCAATTGCTAATACTCCAATCACGCCGCCAATTCCCCATAAAAGATTCATGCAGTGTATGCTCCTTCCTCATAGTAAAAAAAGTGTATAAACCAGTTGTCTATACTTGTGCGAATATAACATCTTAAGTAACTTATCATAATGGACATCGGAGGTCAAACGTCTAACGAAAAGTTTAAATAAAAAGAAAATTCTTTGAAAAAACACATATAAAATAAATACACATGAAATAGGTTATGTTTTTTATGTAAATATATACATTATGATAACGTTATGGGTTGTTTTTGTAGAATATGGTGTATGAAATGGAAGAATGGATACATTATTATTGTAGAGAGAAGATGGGTAAAAGAGAGTAATGTGTTGAACCTATAACAAAAAAGCCTTCTAGTAATCTAGAAGGCTTTTAAACTATTAATTAAGGTGCTTTCGTGTATCCTAAGAAATGGCTCTTCCAATAAGAGTTACTTAATGAAGCGATTGCTACACCTTTATCTCCAGCTTGGATAAATGATCCGCCCCCAAGGTAAATACCCATATGAGAAGGACCAGCTTTATAAGTGTCTTTGAAGTAAATTAAGTCACCAGGTTGTGGATTTGAAGTTTGTGGTAGGCTACCCCAATATCCCGCAACACTTTGACGGCTAATGTTATGACCAAATTTCTTAAATACGTGGTAAATGTAACCACTGCAGTCAACACCAGTAGCAGAAGTACCGCCCCAAACGTAAGGTACACCTTGCATTCCTTTTGCATATGCAAGTATGGAAGAACTGTCACCGCTATTGTTGCCTGTATTATTGTTATTGTTGTTATTGTTTTGGTTGTTATTTTGGTTGTTGTTAGGCTTATTATCTACTGCGCCCCCAACTGGTGTTTTAGAAAGGTAACGTGTTCCAATATAACCATTTTGGCCGTTGTAGTTGATTTTGCTCCATCCAGAGTTTTCAGAGATTACTTGAACTTTCTGTCCTTGTGGAAGTGCACCTATGATTCTATAATTTGTACCTTCGCCGCTACGTACGTTTAAGGCAGAAGCATTAATGTAGTAGTCACCAATCGCACCTTGATCAGGTTGTTTTGGCTGCTCAGGTTGCTTCGGTTGTTCAGGAGTAGTAGTGCCACCTTTAACGAACTTAACAAACTCGCTGCTAACGAAGCCTGTTTTTCCTTGGTAGTTTACTTTGAACCAACCGTTTTCAGATCCAACTACGTTTAATGTAGTACCATTTAACACGCCACCAATTACACTATGGTAAGCAGCAGGGCCTGTACGAACACGTAGAGATGTTGCGTTAACAACGTAAGTACCGCCAGTTTGAACATTTACATTATTGTTTTGTTCTGGCTTGTTGTTTTGCTCTTGGTTGTTACCTTGAGTGACGTTTTCGTTAGAACCGCCTTTTGTTACGTAGTCTTTGCTTAAGTAAGCCGTTTGTCCTGCATAATTGATTTTGAACCAATCTTGAACTTCGCCAACAACTTGTACGACTTGTCCTTGTTTAACAGAACCTACAGTTGGATGAGAAGTGCTAGGACCTGTACGAACGCGAAGGGAAGATACATTTACTGTATAGTTTCCGCTTGCTGGTTGAACAGTTGCTCCATTGTTACTATTGTTGTTACTGTTTGTAGAACCCGTATTTGAAGAAGCGCCTGATACAAATTCGCTACTTACATAACCTACTTGTCCATTATGGTTGATTTTCACCCAACCATTTTCTTGACCAATTACGTTTAATGTTTGTCCTGCATATACACGTCCTGAAACAGAACTAGAAGTGTTAGGAGCAGTACGTACACGTAATACATCAGCAGTAACTTTATTGTTTCCACCTGTTGTACTTACATTAGAATTGCTTGCTCCATTTTTTGATACAAATTCGCCACTAACAAATCCTGTTTGTCCATTAATGTTAATTTTGAACCAACCATTTTCTTCGCCAATCACGTTTAGTGATTGACCGTTATAAACACGCGAGATGATGTCGTGAGAAGTACTTGATCCTGCACGAACATGTAATACGCTAGTGTTTACCGTATAAGATGAGCTGTTTGATGCTGAAGCTTGGACAGTTGTAGCAGCTTTTTGTGTATTTTGTTCAGGGGCAGCTTGAACACTATCAAGTGTAGGTGCTGCTCCTCCTGCTACAGACACTGCCGCAAGACCGGCAAGGTATTTTTTCATAATTTGTCGATTCCTTTCTGTCTGTAATGTAGTGAAGAAATATTTACCAACTGTTAAAAATTCTAAAGAGCATGTCGATTACTGTCAAGACTTATGCGGTAATCTGAATATGACAAAAAGATTACAAAAAAAAATCAAGGCATAAATCTATACCTTGATTTCCATTTAAATACATATATTGAATGCAGAAAGGATAGAAATTATACGTGTTTAAGAAGATGACATATTGGATTGTAACAAGCTTTGAGAAAATGATCTTTGCAGCATTTTTGTGATAGGACCAACTTGACCATCTTGAATTGCAGTTCCATCAAGGTGAGTCATCGGCAAAATTTCAATCGTCGTTCCTGTAAAGAAACATTCATCTGCTTGATACACATCGCGAATGCTAAACAGTTCTTCTTGTACAGGAATACGAAGGGTTTTCGCTAAAGAAAGGACATATTGACGCATGATGCCATTTAAAATAAGGTGATTGGCTGGATGTGTGTAGAGCGTACCATTTTTTATGAGAAAGAAATTAGAACAGCTTCCCTCAGTTATGGTACCATTTCGTACGAAAAGGGCCTCTTTACAACCTTTGCGTTCAGCTTTCGTAGCAGCTAATACATTGGGTAATAAATTTAATGATTTGATATCACAGCGTAGCCAGCGCGTATCTGGCTCTGATATAGCACGTACACCATATTCAATCCATAACGCAGGTCTTTCTTTCTTCGTAATATAGGCATAGATTGTCGGAGGGACGTCATATGAGAATGTGTGGGTACGAGCTTGTACACCACGAGAGACTTGCAAATAAATCGTTCCATCTTCGTGGAAATTATTATTTTCAATTAGTTTGTAGAGTAGGATAATAAGTTCTGCTTTGGAGAAAGGGAGTGATAATTCTATTTCTTCCATGGAGCGATATAATCTTGTGATATGCGGATCTAATAAGTGAAAGTTCCCTTTATATAAGCGGATAACCTCGTAGACACCATCTCCAAACTGCAAGCCTCTTTCTTCAAGTTCTATGTACGTCTTTTGTTTCGTTGTATCAATAACTGCATCATTCCAAAGTACAAATCTTTCATATGCCAATTTTCGTCCCATCCTTTCGTAAGTACGTAAGTAAAGAAGTCACTATAATAATTTTTATGTAAGTAATTCTCTACATATGACGTATATGTATTTGTAAATCATAGAGAAATAGTGGTGATTTAGAGCATTTTGTATATACAAATTCGAAAATAAGAAATAAAAATCCTGCTTTTAAATAAAAAAAGCAACATTCTTATAGAATGCTGCACAAGGAGGGTAGCTATCTTTCATAGGGACATCGTCTTATTGAATGTTTTGTGTATGGAAACAAAACACATTGAAAGACAATTATAAGAAAGTAGAAATAAACGATTCACATATTTCTTTAAGGGATCTTATTACAGATGAGAGATAAGAAATATATAGAACCGCGCTTACATATTTTATTATAGGGATGTTTCATTAATCCTATGTGAATATTTGGTAAAGGTTATGTAATGTTAAAGTTAATGAATATAAGTGATTGTATGGAGAAATATAAAAAAAGAGGCTGAGATTACTCAGCGCTCTTTTTTTCTTCTTTAATTGCTGTCTTTACTTCACCAGTTTTGGTCTTATTACTTTCAGAGAAGCGAAGTAAGTCACCTTCAATGATTTTGTCAGACATGTGCAATTCATTTTGGGCACGATCAATGAGTGGTTGAGATTCTTCTTTTGGTAGTTGTACAACCTCACCAGTGTTACGGTCGTAGAATGTACTGTTCGTGTACATGTACTTATCTGTAATGAAGCTACCGTCACGAAGAACAACGAATCCTTTATTATCAGGTGAGAATACATCATGACCAAATTGAATTTGATTCGTAGAATCTACACCAAGTAAGTTGAGAATTGTTGGTTTAATGTCAATTTCACCAGTTGGTTTTGAAATTGTTTTACCTTCTTTTTGACCTGGAACGTGAATAAACATTGGTGTTTTTTGTAAGTTCATATGGTCAAATGCAGTGATTTCTTCTTTTCCTAAGAACTGTGCCATTGCACGGTTATGGTTTTCAGAAATACCGTAGTGATCACCGTAGAATACGATAACTGAGTTGTCGTAAATACCTTCAGCTTTTAGACGCTCAATAAAGTGTTTCATTGCTTCGTCTAAATAGCGAGCAGTTACCATGTAACGGTCGAACACACCATCACCAGAATTATATTCATCGATTAATTTCGTATTTTCATCATAAGTGAATGGGTAATGGTTTGTTAAAGTAAGGAAGCGAGTGTAGAACGGTTGCTTCACTTCTTTTAACATATCGATAGATTGATCGAAGTATTCGATATCTTTTAATCCCCAATTTAATTTCGTTTCTGGCGTAATCTTGTAGTCAAGTTCGTTGTAGTAACGATCATAACCAAGTGCCGGATACATAATGTTACGGTTCCAGAATGTTGCGTTGTTCGCGTGGAATACTGATGTGTGATATCCTTGCTCACGTAAAATTTCTGGAGTCGCTGTATATTCGTTATTACCGTGTGTGAAGAATACAGCACCACGGTCTAGCGGATACATGGAAGTATCTACTAAGAATTCAGCATCTGATGTTTTTCCTTGCCCAGTTTGATGGAAGAAGTTATCAAAGTAATAACTTTCTTTCGTAAATTGGTTTAAGAATGGTGTAACTTCTTGTCCGTTAACTGTTGCACCAATTAAGAATGTTTGTAATGACTCAAGAGAGACAACAATTACGTTTTTCCCTTTTGCAGTACCAAACATATTTGGATCTGGTTTGCTTTGTGTTGTTTTTACGTAGTTTTCTGTTTCTTGCAATTTACTACCGTCAGCAAATGCTTTTTGTGAACTTGATTTTGCTTGTAAGCCAAGATCGTATACTTGGTGTACATATAAACCTAAGTTTTTAACAAGCATAACGCGGTCGAATGAACGTGTTAATAGTTCAGGACGCTCGGCTTCTGCCAGTCCTAAGTTTACGAAGAAAATAGCAACTGTTGACACGAAGTATAGGGAACGCATTGGGCGTGCTACACGCTCTGTCGGTGCAAAGCTTTTCTTCTTCTTCAATAAAATGAAGAATACGATAATATCAGCAAATGCAAGGATGATTTTGTAGTTAAACAATTCTTTCACACTAGAACCTAAACTCCCAAAGTTAGATGTTTGTCCTAGTACAGGTAAAGTAACGAAGTCATTATAGAATCCGTAGAACATTACATTACCAACAAGAATGATTGTTAAGACAAAATTAATTCCAAGTGCTATATAGTTACGTTTTTTCCCTTTTGCAAATAATGCAAGACCAACAAGCAGTAATGATGCTGCTAATGGGCTAAGGAATAAAATGAATTCTTGCATGAAAGATTCAAGTTTTAAATCAAAGCTTGTGCGAGTAATAAGATATGTCTTCAACCATACGGCTAAAGCTACGAATACAGTGAAACGCACATTTTGAAATTGTGATTTCAAGGTTTCTTTCATTCATTTCCACCCTTTCTCTATCAGGCTTGGTCGATTTTGGAGCGAAAAATGCTAAAATAAAAAATACATAGTTTTCTTGGCCATAATTAGAGGTTCTATATTCACCCATATACGACTATAACTATGCATACCCTTTTGGTTTCTTGTGTTGCTCATAAGCATAACGTCATTTCTGTATTATACAACAAAATTCATTTCTGAGAAACACTATAACATTTTACATTTTTTGTATGAGATTTGTCACTACCAGAGAAAACTTTAACACTCGTTTATATGTCCGTCAACTAGAAAATATAACAAAGATAGAACGGGATGTTAAGTGAAAGTGAAAATTTTCTAGGTTGATAAATAAGAAATGACAATGGGTAAGTGGTTATATAGAAACCTATTATATGATGGGAAGTATGTAAAAATTAACGAACACTTGTTCTTTTTTGGTTTGTTTGTTACAATAAAAGTTCATTGATAGATTATGTGTAATTTTGATGAACTTTTACTAATAACATATTGTAGCTTATTTCTTTTTAAAAATAGGGAGGCTTTCATATGGAACAAAAATTTTCAGTTGAAGCGTTTTGGAAGAAAGGAAAACATGTTGCAAAACAAGCAGGGCAATCGGTCATTTATGCAAGTTTATTATTGTTTTACGTTTTGCAGAAACCGGATGTTCCAAAACGAGTGAAAATTATTGTAATTGGAGCACTTGCTTATTTTATTGCACCGATTGATGCGATTCCGGATTTCATTGCTGGAATTGGTTATACGGATGATTTAGGGGCGTTAATGGCTGCGCTATTACAAGCGTCGATATACGTCAATGAAGATGTGAAAGATAAGGCACGAGTGAAGTTGGCAGAATGGTTTGGTTCGGATATAGACACATCCTTTATCGATCAGAAATTAGATCAATAGGTGAGAACTGTCATATGGTGACAGGGCGAACGTAAGCGAGGAAGTGCATTATGCCATCAGGAAGAACACATACGAAAATAAACTTAATATCCCTTCCGGTTGTTTTGTTTATGCTCTTTTCGTATGGATTAACAAACTTTGATTTTTTATTAACTTTTGCAATTGGCTTTTTAGTAGGTACTACATTTTTAACGCCGGATTTAGATACGTATAGTAATGCGTATAATAAATGGGGATTCTTACGTATATTTTGGTATCCGTATAAGAAGGTAATGCCGCATCGCTCCTTCTTTACACATACAATTATACTTGGTGATGTGATTCGTATTGCATACATGTTAATTGTGTTTTCCCCGTTTTTATTCCTATTAAATGTAATCGCGCTTGACGGGAATTTAATAGGAATTGCGAAGGAACATGAGGTTGAAATTACAACGTTCGTAATGGGAATTGTTGTGGCGAGTACGCTTCACATTATAGCGGATAAAGTGAATACGCGTCGCAAGAAGATGATGAGAAAAAAGAAGAAACGCAGAAGATAAAAAAACCGTCCCAAAAGATATTTTTGGGACGGTTTTTCTTTTTAATCAAACGTTTGTTTAAAAAGGAAATTAAGCTTTCAATACTTTAATGCCCTTCACAATGTTCCAAATGAAGTAGTATAAGCTGATGATTCCGCAAATACATAAGACAATCATTGTTCCAATTCCAAGTGTTACATCAGGCTGATCAGATCCAAGACCCATAACTCCTAGAATAACCAAGCCAATGAATGTAGCGATACTTGGGATAATGTGTGTCCACAGAGCACGTTTTGCATGTGGTTTTGTTTCAGCATCCCCTACAAGCCAAACGATAATAGGGAATAAGATAGGGGCAAAGAGTACGCTAAAGTAAGATAAAGCTGCTAATATTTTGTTTCCGTTCATATATATCACCTCATAAATAATGTCCATTGCTATACTATTATTATGCGATAGTTTTGGCAAGCTTACTATCGATGAACATTACAGCAACGTGACGATTTTGTAAGATTTTTATATTAAATAATATAATTTTCAAAAAAATCTTTTGTAATAGAAATTGTTATGGTACAGTATAAATGAAAGTTATTGAAAACGTTTTCTTAAACGTTTTTTATTTTTAGACTTAAAGGTATGATGACCTGATAGTCTATTGATGAGGTTATTCTATTTAAAAGGGGATTCTTTAGGGGGAGAGAACAATGAACACATGGACACAAGTTTATGATCCGTTCGGAAACATTTGGATTTCGGCAGCGGTCGCACTTATTCCGATTATCTTTTTTTTCTTAGCTTTAGCAGTTTTCCGCATGAAGGGGTATGTGGCAGGATTTATTACAGTTGTACTTACAATTTTAGTGGCATTATTCGCTTATAAGATGCCGTTCACGATGGCGATGGCAGCGACCGGATATGGTTTCTTATACGGACTATGGCCGATTGCTTGGATTATCATTATGTCGGTATTTTTATATAAAATATCTGTAAAAACAGGTCAATTCGATGTCATTCGTGCATCTGTATTATCCATTACAAATGACCATCGTTTACTCGTTATTTTAATCGGTTTTTCATTTGGAGCATTTTTGGAAGGGGCAGCAGGATTTGGTGCACCAGTAGCGATTACGGCAGCACTTCTTGCGGGTCTTGGGTTAAATCCTTTATATGCAGCGGGTCTTTGTTTAATCGCAAATACGGCACCGGTAGCGTTCGGAGCGATGGGAATTCCGATTACAGTTGCTGGACAAGTAACTGGTATTGACCCACATAAAATTGGACAAATGGCTGGACATCAATTACCGTTTCTATCATTATTTGTTCCGTTCTTTATCGTATTTTTAATGGATGGATTTAAAGGAGTAAGACAAACATGGCCAGCTCTATTTGTAGCGGGTAGCTCATTTGCAATTACGCAGTTCATTACAGCGACGTTCTTAGGACCAGAACTTCCGGATATTACGTCAGCACTTGTAAGTTTAGTGAGTTTATCGCTATTCTTAAAAGTTTGGCAGCCGAAAGAAATCTATCAGTCTAAAGAAGCAAATAGTGAAGTAGCTGCGGCAACGACGGCAACATCTATGCCGAAACTAACGGTAGGAAAGGTCGTAAAAGCATGGTCTCCATTCATTATTTTAACTGTAATGGTAGTCATTTGGAGCCAAAGTTTCTTTAAATCGTTATTTGCTCCAGGTGGCGCGTTGGAAAGCCTTGTGTTTAAGTTTGAAGTTCCAGGCTTACACAATCTAGTAATGAAAGCAGAGCCAATTGTAAATAAACCGACGCCTTATGAAGCAATCCTGAAATTAGATATTTTATCAGCGACGGGAACAGCAATTTTAATTGCTTGTCTCATTTCCATGCTGATTTTGAAAATGAGTGTAAAAGATGCAGTAGTAACATTTAAAGAAACATTAAACGAGCTTAAGATGCCGATTCTATCAATTGGATTCGTATTAGGATTCGCGTTTATCGCAAACTATTCTGGTTTATCTTCTACATTAGCGTTAGCACTTGCAGGAACTGGCGGGCTATTCCCGTTCTTCTCACCATTTCTAGGCTGGATTGGGGTATTCTTAACAGGATCTGATACGTCAGCGAATGCACTGTTCTCGAATTTACAAGCGATTACAGCGCAGCAAGTCGGTGTATCTGAAGTACTTCTCGTTGCAGCAAATACAACGGGCGGTGTAACAGGAAAAATGATTTCTCCGCAATCGATTGCGATTGCTTGTGCGGCAGTTGGACTGGCTGGAAAAGAATCAGATTTATTCCGCTTTACAGTGAAGCATAGTTTATTCTTCGTAATTATTGTTGGTATTATGACGTATGTGCAGGCATATTATTTAACGTGGATGATTCCATAAGCAACAAAAGAAATAAACTTTGCATTTTTCAGATTATCGTGTATGATGGGAAAGTATTGAAAATTAAATCAGTGATAAACTAGGGGTGCCTAACGTATGCGTAGGCTGAGAGAGAAGCGCTTGATCTTCTTAACCCTTTGGACCTGATCTGGCTCGTACCAGCGTAGGGAAGTTAACGGCTTTACATAATGATGTCTTTTATGAGCCAGGTCCTTATTTTTTTATGGACCTGGCTCTTTTTATTTTGGCATGCGCTGGCCATATCTCGTCCTTGTCACGTACAGGGGGCAACAAAGGTTATGAAACAGTCTGTTTCAGCTGAGCAAATTGAATTGAAATCGAGTTTACCAGGAAGTAAAAAAGTGTATGTGGATGGACCGCGCGCGGGTATGAAAGTGCCGATGCGCGAGATTGAACAAAGTGAAACGAACGGCATTCCGAATCCGCCAATCCGTGTATACGATACGAGCGGTCCTTATACAGATCCTGCGCATAAAGTGGAGCTGGAAAAGGGGTTGCAGGCGCCGCGCCACTCTTGGATCCTGGAGCGCGGAGATGTAGAAGCATACGAAGGGCGCGAAGTGAAACC